>JBEKKG010000127.1:0-11680 GCA_050010835.1 Planctomycetota bacterium | reverse complement strand
CAACGGCCTTGCGCCGGGCGCGGAGCGCGAGCTGTGGCAGCGCCTGCACGATAAGCTGCCGCCTCTGCCCTTGCGCGACGTGAAGGGCCAGCAGGCGCTCGCGCCCGCCGAGAAGTTCGACAAGAAGAGCAACTGCGAAAACCCGGAGCTGTACGCGGTCTTCCCGTTCCGGCTGTTCGGGCTGGAGCGGCCGCACCCGGAGTGGGCCGTCGAGGCGCTGCATAACCGCTGGGACAGAGGCAACTGCGGCTGGCGGCAGGACGACATCTTCATGGCCTATCTGGGCCTGACGGACGAGGCGCGCAAGGCCCTGGTCGCCCGCGCGCGCGTCCACGATGCCGCCTGCCGTTTCCCCGCCTTCTGGGGCCCCAACTACGACTGGACCCCCGACCAGGACCACGGCAGCGTGCTGCTCAAAGTCTTCCAGGCGCTGTTGCTGCAAACCGATGGCAAAAAGATTCTGTTGCTGCCTGCCTGGCCGGCGGAATGGGACGCGGACTTCAAGCTGCACGCGCCGTTCCAGACGGTCGTGGAAGGCCGGGTGCGCAACGGCAAGGTAGCGGAGTTGCGCGTCACCCCCAAGGAGCGCGAGCAGGACGTGATTGTCGTACCGCCGGCGTCCCCGCCGGCTGTGGTTCCGCAGGCGAAGTGAGGCGCAAATTCTCGTGGGCGTAACCGTTCACTCGGAGCCGCGACCGTGAGGGAGCGGAGATTGCCGCTTGCTGACGCGCGCGGCTCGGACACTGAACAGTTACGTGTGGGCTACTTCTTCAAGCTGCCCTGTGGCTGGACTGGTGCGATGCTCTGCAGTTCGGGCTGATCTTTTGCGGCTTCGATGGCCCTGATGGCCTCTTCGACTGCGGCGACTCTTCGGTTATTCAGTTCGCCCGCGGGAAATTCCCCCCTCTGGCATTGAGCATTGAGGGCCACGATCAACTCTCTTAGTTCCGGCACCGCTTCGCGGGCGGCCGAGCCATAGCTCATGAGCTCCTTCATGATCAGCCCCGTTCTGTTTTCGCTGCCGTGGCCGCCCTGGGTTTTCGCGAAGATGACGCCTGCTGCGATGCCTTCTTTGAAGTGGTATTTCGTCAAGGCCTTGAATCCTCCCATGCGGATTTCATTGCCAAACATCGTGTCCGCCGGGCACGGTGTTTTGACGGCGGCGAGGATTTCCGGCGCCAGCGCTTGAACGTCGTCCACGGTCAGAAGCTTCTCAAATGTGTTTCTAAGCCTCATCCGCGCCATGCCATCGGGATTCTGGGAGACGGCCTTGATGGCAGGGTAGAGCAGTTGCGGGTCAATGGCCTTGATGGAATCTCTCAATAATCCGCTGAACAGTGCTTCCGCCAATTCCCCATTGGCGAGCTGAATGGGGTCGCTCCAGGCGATCGGCTGGAGGGGTTCGGCGGTATCAACCACCGCCTTGAGCATGTCGGGGACGACAGGTTTCGCCGCGTCGCCCATTTTCTTGAGGGCATTCGCCGCTTTGACCCGCAGCCAGCGGTCTTCGTGCTTGAGCAGGCGGACCAACACGGGCAGTGCCTCCGTGCTCTTGATGCAGCCGAGCGCCTCACAGGCTCCCTGGCGGACATGCGCATCGCTGCCTTCCGCCAATGTGATCAACTGGGGCACCAGCGCCTTCGCTTCGGGACGCGCCGCCAGTTCCTCCGCCGCCCAGCCGCGCACGATGGGCGACCAATCGCCGAGAGCCGCCACGAGCTCCGGCGTAGTCTTTTTCTTGCAGTCCACATCGAAGCGTCCGGAGGCGATGGCTTCCGCCACGTCCTTCTTGCTCAGCCAACTCGCCTGATCCGCGTCCCTGCCGGTGATGTAGAGCTTTTTCAGCGGCAGCGAGTATGTGAGGACGTACGTGGCTGTCGGGCTCAGGCCGTAGTAGCCGCTCTTGCCGTAGTAGGTGTTGTCTTCCGTCTTGCCCGCTCCATATTGCTCGCCCCCGTCGTAGGTGAATGAACCGTCGCAGCGCCGCACGAGGTCGAGGTGCCAGGAGGCCTCCTTCAGGAATGCCGCCACCGCCGTCGGCCCGCCCACATTGGCCCCCAAGGCGCCCCACAGGTAGCTGAATCCCTGGCCGGTGTGCCCGTATTCACGGTTCTCGTAAGAAGCCGTGACCATCTTCGCGAAGAATTGCGCTTCCTTGATCCGGTTGCCCTGAATTGCGAACAACACGGCGGTCATGGCGTTCTTGCCGTTGTTGTCATGGTACGGCCACGGCAGGTGTTCGCCGTATGGAATCGCTCCTTTGTCCATGTAGTAACCGAAGAACTTGGCCGCCCGGTCAATGGCGGCATCAACTTCCGGGTCCGCCACGCCGCATTTCTTCCCCATCACGATCGCCAGGTTTCCAATCAATCCGGAAGCGTTCACGGGGCCGTAGGGCGGGATCGAACCGTGCAGTTGGCCATCGGGAGTCCGCATGGAAATACCGTGCCCGAAGGTGCCGTACATGCTCTGCCCCTTCGCCAGAGAGAGCGTGTATTCATTGATGGCGTGCAGTACCTCTTTGTCGCCGGTGAGCAGATAATACTCGCAGAGAAACAGGTTCCTGTAACCCCAGTCCCAGACGACCATCCCGTCTTTCAACTCCAGCTTCAGCGTCTGTGGCGCCATCTTCCGGGCAAACTCCCGCACTTGGGGCAGGTAGCCGGGATTGCCGGTGGCCAGCAGCGCCAGGCCGTTCACCGCTCCACACCAACCCTCGTTCAGCGGCTCTTTCTCCAGCACTTTGCAGGCCTCGTCAAAGATGCGCTTGGACTTGGGACAATCGTAGGGCGCGGTATCGCTGTAGGCGCCCAGGACTCTCAGCTTGAGTTCCACCTCTGCGGTCTTGCCCGCACGCCAGAGGTTCTTCTTGAGAAGTTCCTGCTTGTCCCGATCATTCAGGTCTTTGCCTTGCATCAGATCGTGCAACTTCCCGCCATCCAGGGCGTTCCCCACAGCTTCATTGATGGCCCTGTCCAGCAGGGCCTTCTTCTCCGCTTCACTGAGCTCGCCCACCCGCCAGATTTTCAATTTCAGCACGCCCTTGTTTTCCGCTTTTTCCGCCTCAGTGATTGCGCGGCCCAGACACTGGCGGGCATCCTCGGAGAAGAGCTTGCCGTCCAGGCCCAGGATCACGTCGTCCACTTTCATCAGGCCATCAGCCGGCGACTTGGCCCCGACGTGCGTGACCAGAATCTGGCGGCTGGCCGTCGTGGTCCGTCCCTGCACGCTTTCGAGGAAATTCGCAGGCTTGGTATAAATCCACCCGCGCAGCCCCGTAGCGCCCAGATTGTAGGTCAACTTGCGGTCAACTCCCTTCGTTTCGCCTTTGGTCAGATCAGGCGGAACCTCCGCTCCCATAACGGAAAAGCTCAGCAGCACTGGCAGCGCCACAACCGCCGCAATGGACAACGCACGGACCATGTTTGCTCTCCTCCGAACGGCCTTGACCGCTCCGGATGACCGGAACCGAACGGGATTCTCCACGCTGGCTCTCTTGCGGCAAGTTCACTTCGCGCCCGCTTCTTCCCGTAGGGTGCATAACCGGACTTGTGCCACGGATGTGGCCGCGCCGGCTGTTTGGCGCGGCCTCATCCGTGCCAGCCGCGGGTAGCACGGATAAGCCGCCGCGTTGCGGCGTCGTATCCGTGGCACAAGTCCAGTCATGCACTCGTTCCGCAGGCGCTCTGCTTTTTGCCTTGCTCCGCAACCAGCCGCCGCCGATAATAGCCTCATCGTGCGCCTCGGCAGGGAAGCTCTGCGTTCGCCATGCGGGATAACTTGGGGAGGCTTTCCGGTGTCGTCAGGACTGAAAGGAGCCGGTTCAATGAGCAAACATCTGAGCGTTGGGGCCGTGGCCAGCGCCGTCCTCATGGTCCTCGTGATGTCAGGCTGCGGAGACAGCGGCACGGGAACGTCTGGCGGCGGCTCCACGGGTGGCAGCAGCGGCGGCGCTTCCGGCGGGGACGCTGAGCGCAAGGCCGAAGATGCCAAGTGGACGTACCGTGAAGCCAGCGCTCTGCACAAGGAAATGGAGCACCGCTATGCCGCCGCGAAAGAGGGGCAGGAGAAGTTCACGCTCTGGCCTCCCTACGGGCCGGAAGTGCAGGGCGGCGCCAACAACGAGGACGTGAAGAAGCTGTGCGAGAACATGGCGCAGTTCTTCCCCGACCATTTGGAACTGCTGGCCGACAAGTACGAGAAGGCCGAGCCGAACGGGCCGCACTCCGACGATTTCAAGAAGATGCTCGCCGATCCCGAACTGCCCAAGCTGAAAGAGTTGAAGGCCAAGGTCCTGAAGGCGATCGAGGAACAGAAGTTGGTCACCTTGGGGCCGAATGAGATCCCGATACGCATGCAGTACGAAACGGGCAAGGCGCTGATGTTCTACGAACTGCTCCCCATGGTCGAGGACGAGAAAGGCACGCCGAAGCCGCTCACCGAGGACCAGCGCAAAGAAGCGCTGGCGCTGTACGGGAAGATCCTGCGCATGATCCGGTCCGCGATTGACGGGGACAGAATGGCCCATATTTCGTGCGTGCCTGACCGTTACCAGCGCGAACCGTACCAGAAAGCGCTCGACCACGTCATTGCGGTCCTTAAGCCAGACGAGGCCAAGCCGAGGGATACGAAGCGCACAGGCCAGTAGCCCGCAGTCCTGCATGTGGAG
The DNA here is from genome assembly GCA_050010835.1 of Planctomycetota bacterium. Taxonomy (GTDB): domain Bacteria; phylum Planctomycetota; class SZUA-567; order H5-PLA8; family H5-PLA8; genus JAPLOD01. The sequence continues at coordinate 7,011 of JBEKKG010000127.1, read as the reverse complement.
ATCACCATGAAAGTGCTCATGCTGTTCACAGTGTTGTTGTCCGCAGCCGGCGTTTGCGCCGCCATCGTCACTCAAACTGTCGAGTACAAAGACGGCGACGCGGTCTGCGAGGGCTATCTCGCTTATGACGACGCGACAACTGAACCCAGGCCGGGCGTGCTCGTGATTCACGATTGGATGGGCAACGGGCCGTTCTCAAAACAGAAAGCCGAAGAACTGGCGAAGCTCGGCTACGCCGGCTTTGCCATTGACGTGTACGGCAAGGGCATCCGCCCGCAGAATCCCAAGGAGGCCGCCGAACAAGCCGGCAAATTCAAGCAGGACCGGAAGATCCTGCGCGAGCGGGTCAGCGCGGCGCTCACTTTCCTGAGAACGCAGAAGATAGTTGATCCCCGGCGCATAGCCGTGATGGGCTATTGTTTCGGCGGCATGGCCGCGCTCGAACTCGGCCGCAGCGGCGCGGACGTTCTCGGGATTGTGAGTTTCCACGGCTCGCTCGACAGTCCCGCTCCGGCGGACGGCAAGAACATCAAGGGCAAAGTGCTCGTGCTCCACGGCGCCGACGATCCGCACGTGCCGGACCGGGATGTCGCTGTTTTTGAAAGCGAGATGCGCAGTGGCGGCGTGGATTGGCAGTTGGTGAAGTATGGCAACGCCGTGCATGCCTTCGCCAACCCAGCCGCCGGCAACGACAACGCGAAGGGCGCGGCATACAACGAGAAGGCCGACCGGCGCTCGTGGCAGGCGATGAAGGATTTTTTCAGTGAGATATTGGCGGGGAAGTGAGGGCAGACGGGTTTCCCGCCCCGTGTTACACTCGGCACCCGGATCCCGGAGCTGTGGCTGACGCTGGTGCTGGGCTGTGCGTTTATTTGGAGCGTGTGGCGGGACAGGAAGACACTATGAGCGACGCGCCGAAGAAGCGCCCGTGGTTCCGGTTCCACCTCTCCACGGCTGTCCTGCTAATGCTGGTTGCAGGAATCTTGCTCGGTTTGAATTTCCATGTCGTCACAGACGGGGTGCTCTATATTGTGTTTGGGTGGCCTTTCCAGGTGTATTGGCCAGATCTCTCAAACCGATCTTCATCGGAGGGGCCTTCGCCCACGATGGAACTAGGCGTGCTAATGTGCGATGTTGCCGTTTGTTTTGCTATACTCTATTTCCTGTGGCGCATATCGGAGTGGCACATCCGCCGCAAGGAGCGCCGCCAGTGACTTGCCTCTGCAATTCCTGACATTCACCACCATCCACCGCCATCGTTGACACGCTTCGCCACCGGCCCCCGTTCATTGCCCCGCGTTCAGCACGACCCGGAACCCGCAGACGTTGTAGCGATGCGTATCCGCTCCATCAATCGGCGCCGTGTCGCAGTCCCGCGCAGCGGACCGGCAGCCGGCTTTCGGCAACGACCAATACCCGCCCCGCAACACCCTGCCTCCCGAACGTTTGGCCAACTCAGGCCCAGTGGGGTCGCTGGCATCGTCGGCGGAACAAGGGGCGTACCAGTCGAGGCACCATTGACTGACGTTGCCGTGCATGTCGTACAGCCCCCACGCATTCGCTTGTTTGCCGCCAACGTCATGGGCGCTGCGCTCCGCATTGCTTTCGTACCAGCCCAACGCATCGAGGCTGGCTTCCGAGCAGTCGGCGCCCTCACCTCCGTTCTTCGTCTGATCGTTGAACGCCCGGACGGTTCCGGCGCGGCACGAGTACTCCCAGCGCGCCTCGGTTGGGAGATCGAAAGATTGCGACGTTCCCAGATTGAGCCTGCCGATGAAAGTCCCGGCAGCCGGGGAGCCGTTCGGCCAGGTGCCGCCGCGGATGTCATTCCACGACACGCTTTCCACGGGCCGCTTGGGATTGTCTTTGAACCAGCTTGGATTGCTTCCCATGACCAGCGCCCACTGCCCCTGCGTGACGGGGAACACGCCGATGTAGAACGGTTTGGTCAGCGTCACCGTGTGGCAGGTCTCGTCCATGTGGTAGCCCGTGGTGAACTCCTTGCGCCCGGCCTCGTTGTCGGGCGAACCCATCTTGAAAGTCCCCGCGGGGATTTTGCGCAGCAGCAACTTCCGGGTCCGCCAGTCGTCGTTGTTCAGAAGGTCTGGCGGAGCGGCGGGAAGCTCCGAAACGGGCCACGGCCCCGCGGGTCCGGCGGACAGGTCAACCACCGCGTAGTCGCTGGTCACATTGCCCTTGGGGGCGGCGGCCGGTGCGTTTAGCGGAACGGGAGCGGCAGGCTTGGGCCGCGGCGCAAGCTGCTTCTCGAACCACGCCACAGTGGCCTCCCTGGCCCGCTTGCTGTTTTGCAGTTGGTCCTCTGGTTGATCCACATAACACAGAAAGCCGTTGAACCCGTGCCCCGCACCCTTGATCGTCAGCAGTTCACAGGGGACGTTGTGCTTCTGGTATTCGGCCAGCATTTTCTCGCTGTGTTCAATGGGTACGCCCGTGTCCTTGTCGCCGTGGAGCAGCAGCGCCGGGGCGCTGTGCGCCGAGACGAACAAGAGCGGCGAGAACAGTCCCGCCTGTGCCGGATCGAAGCGGAAGGCCTCGTACTCCTTCCACTTGCCCGTCTGGAACCAGGAACGGATGTCCGTGGGCGGGAAGTATGCCACGGCGGCAGCCACGCGGTCGCTGAAGCGCAGGTAATAGTCCCAATTCCTGGGGTTGGGGACGCCTTCGTCCGCCGTGGTGGCCAGCATCATCGCCAGGTGCCCGCCGGCGCTGGCGCCCAGGGCGCCGAGCCGCTCCGGGTCTACTCCGAACCGGTTGGCGTTAATGCGGATGAAACGTACGCTGCGGCGCACGTCCTCAACGATCTCGGGCAGCAGAAACTTCTCACCGCTGCCGTGGCGCACGATGAAAACGGTGAACCCCTTCTCAAACAGTGCGCGGCAATCGAACCAGCCGGAGTATGGGTACGTTGGCGATAAGGCTGACTCGGGCGGGAACCAGGTTGAATGCCACGCGCCGCTGACCAGGAAAACGATCCCCGCCCCGTTCGCACTTTTTGGCTTGAGCACGTCCAGAGTCATTGCCAACCCGAATTTGTGATCGTAGACCACGTCGGGCGTTATGGCGACGTCTTCCGCCGCGCGGACGGCCGGCGTCAGACACGCGCTCGCACAGAGGAGTGCGAACGAGAGCATTGGTTTCATGCGGGCCTCTTCCTTGTAGACGAGCTTCCCGGCCTCACGGCGCGTCAATCTTCCAGCGCTGGCGTTCGATTGGCGGCGGGTTCGTATTCATCTCCGGGTTCTTCCCGGCCTTGAGCAACGCGAACTGCTCCTTGAGCCAGCCCTTCAGTGCTTCGCGCTCCTTCGCCCGCTCGTCGTCCGGCGCAAGCGTTTCGTAGTGGTAGCCGTTGTCCTGGCGCCAGTGCGCGATGGCCTTGGCGATGTCGTCGCCGACAATCAGTGCGCGCTCAACCTTCTGCCCTTTCCACTCACCGTTCTCTTTGCCGGTGCTATCAGCGTTGTCGAGGTGCTGCAGCATGAAATCGAGCGCCTCCTGGCGCCCCGCCAGGAACAGCCGCTGCACCACCGGCCTTGCAGAAGGGGTCTTCACGAAATCCGGCTGGTCCAGGATCGAGCAGGCCAGCTTCAGCGCCGCTTCGTGCTTCGCGGCCAGCAAGCCGTCAATCGCACAGGGGAAGAACTCTTTGGCGTTGAATGCATTCATCTCACCCTTCTCTTCAGGCCTGTTCAACAGCTCTTGTAATTCATCGAGGCCTTCGGGCTTGGCGCCCTGCGGGCTGGAGCGTATCAGAATCAGGGCCGCGTAGAAGCGCACAGTGGCGTTCGCATCCTTGAGCCACTTGCGGGCCTCCGCGGCAGCCTCCGGGGCTTCGAGCGCGCAGCACAACTCGGCGATGTCGGCTCTGTTCTTGGGGAAGTCGCTCATGCGCCTGGCCAGGAGCGGAAAGGCCTTCACGACCTTGCCGCGGACGGCTTCGCCCGCGCCGCGCCCCACTTCCCGCCAGTCCTTTGAGGTCTCCAGCACTTCCAGCAGAAGCTGCTCGCGCGTCTTTGCGGAGTTGGTCTTGCACCAATCGAGAATTTTCTGGATGTGCTGCTTCTTGCCGGCGTCATCCAGGGCAAAGTAGGCGCCGAGTTCCGCCAGGTCGCGGTGCGCCGCGTCGTTGACCACGTTGCCGACGGCCCAGTTGACCTGGTGGAACGTGCGGCGTGGGTGAAAATCGCGCCAGTAGTTGAAGGTGGGCATGTAGTTCTCGTCGGCAAGGAACGGCACGAGCCAGGGCAGCTCGGATATCTCCAGCTTCAGCGCTTGCAGTTCGTTGTAGGGGTTGATCACGGTCTTGTTGGTCTTGTCACGGGAATCGCGCGGCCCGGCGAACTGCTCGTCGTTATAGTTGATGCCGCCCGGCTGGCCGAGCTGGATGCAGTTGAGCAGGCGCAGGTGTTTGGCGAGGAACTTGACCTGCTGCTCGCGCGAAAGCTTCTGCTCTTTCTTCTGTTTCTCCCACTGCGCCGGTTCCGGCAGAACAAAGGCCTTGAAGTCGTCGCCGCGTTTCTCCAGTTGGGCCAGCAGCTCCTTGGCCCGCGGCTGATAGTTGTAGCCGTCAAAGACAGGCTTGGCGAGGTGCCTGGCCAGCTCCTGCACACGCGGGTAATCGCGCCGGTGGGAGAACGCCTCAAGCATTTCCTGGTAGTACATGTTGCCGAGATAGTCGCGCACCACCCACGCCAGCCAGCGGTCGTCGCTCATCCCGTCCAGACGCGGGAAGAGCACTGCGGCGGCGCTGGCCTTGTCGCCGCGCACGAAGCTCCACGCCGCCACGAGCCCTTCCGGCAAAGAAATCCAGTGGGGTTCGAACTGGGCCGTCAGCCCGCCCCGTCTCGACAAGGCCGCCGGCGCTTCGCGCTCCTTTCCAGCCCGCAGCTCCAGCAGCGCCTGCGCTTCGTCGCTCCACGAGCGCGGCGTCATCTTTGTGGCCGCCTTGTCCCATGCGGCTTCCTGGGCAAACCAGTCCACCGTGCGTTGCTTGCCATCCTTCTCGCCCAGGAGCCAGCCGCTGAAGTCGCGCCAGCGCGGCTTGGCCTGGCCTTCTTGTTCCGTAACCGGGACCTCAAAGCGCGTCCAGGCGGCCTCTTTGGGTATCTCGACCAACACCATCGCGGCGATGTCCTTGAGCTGCTGTTCGAGCCAGGGCGTGAAGGCTTCTTCGGGCTTGAAATCCGGCGCCGGAGCGAGGCCGAGCGCCGGGGCGGCCTTGCGCGCGGCTTCACGTACCGCGGTGCGGTAGTGGCCGCAGAGCCGCTGAATGTCAGGCGCCAGCGCGGCCAGCTTCCGTTGCGCGGCTTCCTCGATGACGCCTTTGGCGACCTCGGCGTTGGGGTGCGGCTGGGCCAGGAGCGCCTTGAAAACCTCGGTTGCACGCGGGACCTGCACGCGCCGCAGGACGCGCATGCCGGCGGCCTGGTTCTCCGCCTGTTTTTCCTCATCAATCAGCCAGAGGGCGGCGTCGAGCGCCTCCGCGCCGCCGGCGCGTTCGCCGAAAGCCGCCGCTACTTTCTTGCGCACCTCACGCGCCACGCTGACCGGGTTGCTGCCGAAAAAAGGCTGCTTCTGGTATGGCCCGCGCCCGTTGGTTTCGTCAGCAAAGCCCTGCTTGAGCAGCGCGAGGAGATATTGCCCGGCACTCAGGCGCTTGGCTTCGTCGCCGGCACGGAGCTCCTCCAGTGCCTGCGCGCAGGGCGGTTCCTTGGCCTTGCCGGCATAGCAAGCAGCCAGGTCCTCAAAGGCGCGCCGGCCCTCGGGGCCGTCAACGACGGGCTTGAGCGCTTCGCTGGCGCCGGCGAGAAGGCCAGAGGTCATTGCGATGAACAGGATGCGGCGCATGGTTTCTCTCCTTCGTGCGACGGCAGATAATAACGCGCGCTGCTGATATTGCTTGCGCGAAAACCACCCTCTGAAACAGCCGGCGTCATTTTGCTCTTGTGGTCGGCGGCTGGGCCGCGGTACAGTAGGCAGAGGAGATTCGCAGTGAGATTTGAGAATGGAGTGGGCGCAGTTGCAGTGCTGCTTGCCGGCGCTGTGATCACGGCGTGCGCAGGCGAAGCGCCGGCGCACGACAAACTGCCGCTGGGCTCCCGTAACTTCTATCCCTCGCCCGAACACCCCAGCGGTTGGCGCGGGGACGGCAACGGACGCTATCCCGCCGCCGAGCCGCCGCTGAACTGGGGACGCGAATCCAAGGCGGTGCGGGAACTGCGCGTGCAGGCCCGCAAGCCCAGCGCGGACGATACGGGCAAGCCGCTACCCGACGGCGTGATCCGCGAATGGCTTGTGCTCGGCCCTGTGCCCGTCCCGGCCGGCACGAGCGCCAAGAATGCCAAGGGCGATCTCATGCCTGACGAAGGCAACATCGGGCCTGACGACGGCGGCAAGTCCGGCAACCTCGAATGGAAAGCGGTCACGACGGACACGTCCTGGGTGAATTTCTGGCCGCTGTACAAAGAGGCCGCGCCGGCTGCGGCGGGAGTGGTTGCGTATGCCCAGGCCTGGATCAACTCGCCCGGCGGCCTGCCGGTCTATATGAACTTCATGCCCGCGGATGCGGCGCGAGTCTGGCTGAACGGCAAAGCAGCCGGGGCTCAAGGCCACGTGCGGCTCGAACTGGCGAAGGGCTGGAACCGCCTGTTGCTGCGTGTCGCGCCGCACCTCGAAACGGACTGGTCAAAGGGAGTGATCCAGTGGCATTTCAATGCGGCCTTCTTCGGGGCGGAGTCCGGCGAGTACGAGAGCAAGAACATCCTCTGGTCCACGCCCATGCCGGACAACGGTCCGGGAGCGGGTTCGCCGGTCCTCGTCGGCGACAAGATCTTCGTGCAAGCCGAAGGCTGCGAACTCGTCTGCATCGGAGCCGCTGACGGCAAGGTGCTCTGGGCCAAAGCGACCACATACGCGGACGCCGCCACGGAGGAAGAGAAAGTGAAGAACGCGGCGGTCTTTGCCGAGATCGCCCCACTGAGTGCCAAGGCAACC
>JBEKKG010000126.1:0-11687 GCA_050010835.1 Planctomycetota bacterium | reverse complement strand
CGCGCAGACTGGTTCGACCTGGGTATAATCGAAGGGCCTTGCACCAGGCAACCAGGAGAACTCGGTGTCGAGGCTGGTGAGGCGCATTAGGCCGCTGCTTCCTGGGCCAGGACCTCGAAGGCATGGTCTTCGGCCATCATTCTGGCGAACGAGACCACGGGAATTGTGGCCCACACCTCAATGGGAGTGGGCCACTTGATGGACTTGTAGACCGCCTCCCACGGCTCTTCGTCCACGGGGATGCGACGAGCAACGTACCCACCGATGCTGCCGTCACTGATCCCCCGCGAATAAGTGTAAAACACACCCTTCACGGTTGGGTCAGCCAGGAGTTCGAGCACTGGCGCGGCACCAGCCCACGACTCAACGAACGGCACAACCAGCGCCTTGGGTTGAGCCTCCATCGTCACGCAGGGGACCAGGACGGTGGGGGTCAGCTTCAACGCGATCGCAGGAATCTGCCAGCGCTGGTCGTCGTCGGGCCGGTAGTATTGGGCCACACTACCGTTTCCGCCGCGCTTAACCAAATCGGCGACCATTACGGTCTTGGAATTGGTCATGACGCAGACGCCGTTTCGCGGCTTTCCAAATATGAAAGCACCGATTCTCACGGTGGCGGCGCTCGCGCCGCGCGTCCTGATTTGCGTCCAGTTAAAGACACGCAGACCTATTGCCGGGATGGGTGAAGCCGTCCCGATCACGGCTGCTGGGCTGTTTATTGCCGCCCCAGCGGAGGCATTCACAGTGGTATCCACTGTAAACCTCCTAAAAGAAGATTGACGCGCTCCGGCGCATCAGTTAGAATGGATCACAGCACATGGTAGGCCATACCGTGTGCAGTCTAGTCTGCATAATGTGAAGACGCCACTTAAGGAGCGACAGCTAATGAACTTAGAAAAACAGGATAATCGGCAGCATCAGCGCATTCTGTTTCTCGACGACGGTATCCGCGCCGCGCTAACAGGGCAGTTTGACCCAACGGCACCAGTTCAAACCGGCCAGCGTGCCCTAATGCGACAGGCTATGCGGCACCTGCCCGCGTTACTGGCCGATCTCCAGCAAATCGGCTTGGGGCTTCAACCAGACAGTTACCCTGATGGTCAGCGTCGGCCCATAGACAAATCTGTGTGGGCCGCTCTGGGGGACGCCGCAAAGACGACCGGGCTTGACCGGCAGATTATCCTCCGTGCCCTGCTGCGCCGTGAGTTGGGCCTACTCCGCCAGCCTGCCAGCCAGCCCACCGTGCCGCCCCTATTATAACAACTATGTTCACTAGGTGCTGTCGTGAGCGTTACGAAGGGCAGAAATACTCGGTCTAAGACTGAGCAGTTCCGTACATCCCAAGTGTAACGAGGAGAGGAATACCAAGGCCAAAAGTAAATAGGAATGCGCAGGTTGGGCAAGCAGCCAGCGTATTTGATCTCTGGTCTGATTCCCATTGTTGTAGTGATTTCGGGAGTTGGTTCACACTGCTTGCCCAGTGGGTTCCACTCCCGAAATGTTATTCGGGGTCAGACATGAAGCGTGACGAGATTTTGATACCAGGTGAATACACCAGCACCCCCAAGGCCCTCTACAAATTACCCGGTAGATATTTCAACTCTAGCCTCAAGGTTCTCCTCGCTTGCCTGATTGACCGGCTTGGTGTTAACGACACTTGCTGGCCGGGATTATCCACAATCTGCAAGGATACTGGCCTTGACCGGCAGACGGTTGCCGACACCATCCACCTAGTGGAAGCTTTCGGCTTTCTCAGAGTTGACAGAACAACACAACCGAACCACTACGAGATAGTCGGCAGGTTCGATTGCTCCAAGGCCGGGGTAGTCGGCAGGCTCGACTATTTGCGCCAGTTTCTAAATAGTCGGCAGGTACGACCACGACTAGTCGGCAGGTTCGGCAAGATAATCGGCAGGTACGACCAGGACCAGTCGGCAGGTACGACTAGTGGTAGTCGGCAGGTACGACCCGAACTACTAAAAGGAACAACCGAATCTGAACGACCTCAACTAACGACCTCAGGGGAACGACCTCCGTGCCCCCCACAGGCTCCGCAGATCGAGGGAGTAGAATATCAACAGCGTAACCAGCTTCAACCTCTCACCCCTTCGATTACGCCGCCGCCTGCGGCTGTGGTGCATTCGGTAGTTAAGCAGGTTGCGCGGGTTGCGCCCACGGCACACCAGCAGGTTGTGGCCCGGAAATTATGCCATATCCTGGCCGATTTGGGCGTCTCCGCGCCTGCGGGCGCGGTGGCCACGTTGATTGCGGCCTGGCACCGGCAGGGCCACCCCCTGTCAGAGAAAACACTCTCTCTGCTCGAAAAAGCTCTACGGGCAGCACCACCGGCTCCAGGCTGGGACTGGCGGGGCCTATTCCGCCGCGTCTCCTTCGGGGCCTCCGGCCAGACAGGACCAGCTTGGCGTGCCCTAATCCTGGCCCATGACGAGATAACCAAGAGGAAGAGCCAGGAAGCAACCACAGAGGCACTCGCTCTGTGGGTTGTCGAGGCATGGCGCGAGGCAGGGCTGAATGGCGTCGAGAATGCCGCAGGCGTCGTCACCGCCATCACCCCGGCGATAGAACAGATCCTCCGGGAGCGGAAATACACCCACGATGAATTCCGGGAGGTGGTGCGGGCAGCGTTTGTGGCCCGCAAGGACGAACCATTCCTACAGCAGCGCAAATTCCCCATCGAGTGGTTCTTCACCAGGCAGAAACAGAGTAGCGGTGGTCTTAGGAAGTGGCATTTGGAAGTTGCTGCCGCTGGCGGCTACGACGAGTACAAAAGCAAAGGCGGCATTGATCTTCATGTGGGTGTACCACATGAGGACAAGCCCACGACATACTTCTAGGAGAACTGTAATGTTGACCTACGACGAGATGGTGAAGTTGTTCAAGCAGGAAGGTATTATCCTGACCTATGATCTTAGGTTGTATTTGGAGGGGCACGACAGCCAACTAACATCAATGGTCTGGCGTGGCCTAGTACCCAGCGATGACTACTGGAAGAAGCTCCTGCAACCCTGGCAGACACCGGAAAACAAGCGGTTCTCCCTGGCAGACTGTGAGAAAGAGCACTCTCTGGCGGCATTGGTTGATGCTCTTGACCAAGGCAAACATTGCCTGATCCTTGGACCTTACGGTAATGGCAAGACGTGCCTGTGCCGCGCACTTGCAGTCAAGAGAATTGCTGCTGGAAAGAAGCTGGCGATGACCACCTGGACGGCACTGCTCGATCTTCTCTCGCAGGCAGCAGGCTATTCTGCTGCTGCACGCGCCATGCTGGACATCTACAAGACCATAGACTGCCTGATTATAGACGACCTTGGGCGCACCTCGATCACGACGGACAATCGCTATACTGGTCTAGTTGACCTGATAGGCACACGATATGAGGCCGGTAGGCAGATTCTTATTACGTCGAACCTCACGCAATCAGAATTGGAGACCAACATTAGTCCTCAACTGGTATCGCGCCTGCTTGAAGATGCTGTGATTGTCCTGATGAAGCAGAAGATGTTTCGCAAGCCACTTGCGGTGATAGAGATATAGAAAGGAGTATAGTTCAAACGCGGCTGATGACTGAATTGCAGCCAACCTGGACGGAGGGCGCACCCTGGACAGAATCCGGGGTCTGGTGGTCAACTTCGAGGAGGCAAGTCACAGGAAGCAAGCCGAACTCAGTGTGTAACCGGAACTGCGGCCCCGGTTGCGTTCACAACTGCCTGTCGTGGCCGGGTACGTCTCCGGCAAGTGCACCATTCCCGCATATTGCTCGCATTAGGCGCTCTTTAGGTGCTGTGGTGGTCGCGGGCTGTTTTGGCTGGCGCTGGCTGGTCCGGCCCGCTTCCGGAGCAGTACCGTCCGTGCGCTCCGTGGTACTGCCGTCACGCTCTGTGGCCGCGCCACGGCCCGGCGTAGCCCTGGGGGCCACAAAGCCCTTCCTGTGGCCTTCGTTCATGGCGTGCTTGTTGGCTTTGTCTTTTCCGCCTAGACAAGAACAAGTTCTCACCGCCCAACACCGCAAAGACGGGTGGGCGCAGAATCCCCTGCTCTGGCTCTGTCCGGCAGGCCACGCAGGCCACGCGTCGCCTTCGTGGCCTGCCGGACAGAGCCAGAGGTGGCATTGCCACGCCTTGTCATAGCTGGCTGGCTATGACAAAGCACGTCAGTAATTCCTCATTAGGCACAACCCGTCGTGTATCCGAAGTCTCCGCATACCCCAACCGCTTGGGCTATGACAAGGCTCGTCAATAATTCCTCATTAGGTACAACCGGTCGTATAGAGGAATTGGATTCCCACCCCAAGAGCTTGTTTGGCTTCCTGGCACGTCGTTTGAAAAATTCCTCCTGTGATCCGGACGGGTCCGGACAGGAGTGAAGAAGGGGATTGAAGATGAGAGCACGGATAGTGGACAAGGAAGTTGCGGTTGACGCGGTGGTGGAGATTGAAGGCAAGCTGACCGACGACGCCAAGGCACTCGTGGAGCAGGCAATCTGCACAGCCTACAACCAATACCCAGTAACCACGGGGCCGGGATTCCTGGTGGAATGGTCAGAGCAGGAAATCACGAGGGATACCACGAGGAACGGCAGAAGGCTGATTCGGGTGGATTACAAGGACCGCAACACGATGCCGCTCTACGTGACCATCACAGAGAACAAGTGAAGGAGCAGGACCGGTGCCCTGGATTGGCCAGGGCACCACAACCAAGGGAAGCCAGACCAAGGAGAAACACAATGAGAACGAGGAAGAGCAAGAAGAGCACCAAGGAAGCCGCACCGAAGGCCGCGAGGAAGGCTCGGAAGGCCAAAATGGTACTGGAACAGCCCCAGAACACCGAGAAAACGCCGGAAGCGCCTCCCGCGCAGGAGAAGGCCAAAGAGAAAGCAGCGCCCAAGGCCCTGCCGGTGGGGGTACAGGCAGGCACAGCCCACGTCGAGACCAAAATCAGCGAGCAAGTCGGCTGTCATTTCGTGTGCCAGTCTGAAAGTGCGCCGCGACAAAACTTCATCCTGAATCTGGACGTGGCCGACGAGGAGACGGTCAAGCTGGTTGCCCGCTACGTCAAACCCGTCAAGGCCGGAACACTGGTTATGGCCTTCCTGCCAAAGCTGACCGTGACCATGAGGAAGAAGGGCGCAATCAGCCAAATGCCGATTCTCGCCAAGCATAAGGGCGAGACCTGCCAGGTGTCGTGGGGCGTTGACCAGATTGCTGATGATCTGGAAGCCACCATTCTGGATTTCCTTGGTGCCGCGAAGGAGCCGGTGCACGTGGACCAGATCATCGAGAAGACCGAGAAGGAAGCGGCCAAGGTGCTGGCGGCACTGATGGTGCTGGAAGTCCGGAAGCTGGTCAGGCAACTGCCGGGAAAGAAATTCACCTTGGCACAGTGAGAATTATGGCATCACGGGCCGGGGTAACAGCCCCGGCCCTCCCCAAGACAGGAACCATAAGGCAAGGAGATGGGACAATGACACAGGTTGAACTCCACCGCAAGCATGACGGGACATGGGAAATGCGCTGGCAATTTCCTGGCGGCAAAGTGCAGGGCATTAGCAGCGCCTCCACAGTCGAAGTTGCACGCCGGGTGCTTGGTCTCGGCAATTTCCAGTTTGTCCGTGGTCTGGAACTCGACGGCAGATAGGCCACACCAACCACCATTAGAAGGAGACAGGAACATGCAGACAAATCAAGCAATCGCTTACCTGCGAGTCAGCACAGAAGAACAGGCCGCTTCCGGCCTCAGCCTTGAAGCACAGGAACTCAAAATACGCGCATACTGCGTCGCCAATGACCTTGAATTGGTGCGCGTCCTCTGCGACGCCGGGGTGTCCGGTAAGAACATCACGGACCGGCCACAACTGCAAGCCGCGCTGGAAATGCTGCGGGCCAAGAAAGCCGGTGTCCTGGTTGTGCTGAAACTGGACCGGCTTTCGCGTTCAACACGGGACATTCTTGACCTCGCGGACCGCTGCCAGAAGGAAGGCTGGTGCCTCGCGTCACTCTCCGAGAAGCTCGACACCTGCTCTGCCGCTGGCCGGTTGGTGCTCTCGGTTCTGGCTTCCATGGCGCAGTTTGAACGGGAACAGGGAGCGGAGAGGACCCGGCTGGCTTTGCAGCAGAAAAGGGTGCGCCGCGAACTCACAGGCGAAGTGCCCTTCGGCTGGTCCCTTGGCAGCGACGGCAAGGCCCTGGTGCCAGTGGACGCCGAACAGGCCACGTTGCGAAAGATCAAAGCGTTCCGCGAAAAGGGCCTCAGCTACGGGAAGATTGCGCGGTTGTTGAGCATTGTCCGGGTGCCGACGAAACAAGGGCGCACTGACTGGCACCCGCAGGTTGTTTACCGCATCGTGAAGTACGGAATTGTTGCCTAAGGGCAGAAAGGACCGAAGCCATGTGTAACCACCATGATCGCCGCCCAACGAACTTCGAGGTCACAATGCAAACCGCGATCTTTGCATCAATCCTCTGGTTCATTTTTCACTTGATCGTCTGGCTGTGCAGCGAAAGGCCCAAAGACCAGAAGACCGACGACCCGAAGTAGTTCATCCCGGCAAACGCGAACACCCAAGCGGGTGTTCGCGTTGCTGTCTGTATCCTGGCAGGCACCCGCTTGGCCCCTTCGCCACTAAAAAGCACTTAATGACAGGCTGGTTCATCAACAGGGGACCGGTTGATGATGGCCTTCGGCACCCCAAGAGCACCTCCGGCTATAGCCCCAGCGCGGCATTGAGCTTCTCAATGAAATCGTGGCAACCACACTCCGGCCTTCGTGCAGCGTGCCGGGCTTCGCGTTCCCGGAGTTTCTGCTCCTCTTCCTGACGGCGTGACCGAAGCACTGCCTCCCGATGACGGTTCAGTTCCCGCAGCCGTTGGATTTTGGCCCTCTCCTTTTCGATTCGGAGTCGCTGCATGTCCCGGCGGCGTGTGGCGTCGCTTGCCTGGTTGCGCCGGAGCCTGGCGGCGATGTTTCGGCCATCGGGACGCTGATCTTCTCGATCAGCGTCCCGATGGCCGAAACATCGCCGCCAGCAGTTGCGCTGGACTTGTTCTTTGACCCAGGCGGGCGTCCCCGCCTGCCCGGCTTCTTGCCGCCAGCCCTGAGAACCATCTGCTCAAGCCCGCCCAGGCTCCCGCGATAACCGGCCTGCTGACCGGCCTGCAACGCTTCCGCCCAGGTCTTGCCCGTTTTGCGCGCCGCCAGGGCCGCTTCGATGATGGCGGCTTTGGTCTTCGCCTTGTACCTCTTGAACCTCTTCACCGGCATGATTCCCCTCCTCCTGGATGATGAACTGGCGTCAGAGGCTATCATGGGCGGGGTTGTTTCGCAACGACGGCGGGACGCGCGAGCCGGAGACGATGCTCCCGTCGTCGTCAAAAGCCGCCGTGCCGCTTGCCGGGAACGGGCAGGAAGATGTTGAAATCTCGCCCAGCCGTGGTAAGGAGCCAAGTGGCGCTAAACTGCTCAGTTGAGCGAGAACCGCCCCCGCCTTCGCGGGCGTGGCATGGTGCGGCACTCAGAACCGAGTTTTGGGTGTTAGGCGGATCAGTCTGAACATAGCGCGACGGCAGCAGACATCACGGGGAGATAGAATGAAATACATACTAAAGAAATCAGACGGCACTGAAACCGTCCTGACCCATGATCAACTCGTCATTTCCTACAACAGACGCGAGATTGACAGTAGTTCGCTCGCGAAGGCCGAAGGGCAAAATGAGTGGGTCAAAGTCGGAGTCTTGCTTGGCGTTGAGTCAACGGATACACCACGAGCTACCTCACTGGTAAAATGTCCTGCGTGCGGAAAAGGTGTATCATCCAATGCTCCCGCTTGCCCAGGTTGCGGGGAGCCAATGAGAAGTTCTGTTGAGCAGGCCAGTGGGGCACTCAACCCGAAAGACCCCGTCCATTTCATCGGACTGATTATTGTCAGTCTCATGATCCTTGTAACAATCATCTACATTGTCAAGAAATTGAATGCCCCCTGAGCGGCGTTTCCAAGCGGTCGGCGATGGCATGTAAGACTCCAGATGCGTCATGCCGTCTCTTTCAACCATCGACCACTCTTTCCCGTAACGTACTCGAAACAGATCAACTGCAAATCCTCGCGCCGCAGGCTTGGCGAAGCCAGGTCAGCGGCCCGCTCCTTTGAAAACTCAGCGGCCAAGCCGCTTCCAGTCGCCCGCCAGCCTGTTCCCTTTCGTCCCTGCGCGTTCCGGACGAACCAATCTGACTGACTGGCCGGGAATAGCGGGACGGCGCTACGCCCTACGCCGCTGGCTGCGCCCTGAGTAGACTCCCAGCCGCGCTCCGCTGCCAGACGAAGGCGTAAATGCGGTCGGCTGTGGCCCGAATCTCATCCTCTGAGTACGGTGGGTTCAGCAGCGCCTCTGGCCAGCAGTGCTTGTTCTGAAACCGCCCGCTGAGCTGACTATTAGCCCCTGCCAACCCTGGCGCGCCCTTCCCAAGTTGACCCTCAGCCTATCCAGTTGGCCCGTCTCGCCTGCCGGGCGAGTTTGTAGCCGAGAAAGGCGAACCGCCCCCAAGGGCCGAACTTCCGGACGATCTGCTCATCGGTCTTGCAGCCCAGCTTCTCGCGGCAGTACAACCGGACTTCAGAGTCAATTGGGAATCTGCGAATAGTCACCGGCCAGCGCCCGCAAGTGAGCCGCTCCGTATGGCCCCAGGCCCGGCAGTCTGGCAAACGCCAGCGAATCGGGGTCTGCGGAGGAGAGCCAGCGCTCAGTGATTCCGGCCAAGTATCTTGCCCGGTAGCCGATCCGGCACCGCTTCCGCAGCACGGACTCGGAGACGCCAGCCAGGCGGCATGGGGGCGGGAAAGCCCCGTCAATGCCGAACTCCGCGATCAGGTTCCGCGCCATGCTCTGCGAGAAGCCCCATGAGGCGTTGGTTGTGAACAGCGTCTTGACTGCATCTTCCCAAAGCGTCGGCGACTTGAGAAGCCGTCCGCCGCCATGCTCAAGCAGGCGGGCGACGGACTTGTCGAGTCTTAGCGCAAGCGCGCATGCCTCTGACATGTCCTGGTCGAGCGCAAGAATTCGGCGGGCGCTGTTTGCAATGCAGGACTTGTCGCCTTCTGTGAGGGGGCCGGACGAGCGCGCCGTGACAACCAAGCGCCGGGAGTCCCGCTGCTGAACTGTGACCGTCGCCGTCTTTTTCGAGGGCAGGAAAATGCGGGTTGAGACCGCCTCCGCTTCATCGTCCCAGGCGAACGGGTCGAGGTTGATCCAGCCATGACTGAGGGCCGTCAACTTGAGCGAGTAGGCCGTCCCGTTGGGGATCTTGAGAGAAAAAGTTGTGGCGGCAGTCATCTGGCAGCTTGTTCTCGCGTGGGATTCCGGGCGTCTACGGCCTGCACTCCTGGCAAGGCTGCTTCCCGTCCAGGAAGACGCGCCATGATAGCCGGAAATTTGCGCGGGGAAGAAAAAAACTTGGTGGGGGCGGGGGCGGGGGCCGGGCTACGGCTGTAGTGAACGATTTGGTCCCATCCGCCCGCAAAAAGAATGCTTCCGGGGAACCCCTTGATGCGCAGACTGGCGGTCAAAGAACTGGTTCTACCCGCCAGCAAAAAAGCAATCTGCCGGGGGAAACCTTGAGCGCTTTCCGTGAGACTTTGGGACTGGACTGGCGGGACAGCCTTCCCGTGGTATAATTCGGCTGGACGGTGAAGGGGAACAGGACATGAAGCCCAAGACAACCAAGCCCCAATATGGTACAAGAAGTCGTTTTGCTGAGTATCGTACTATGGTATCGTACTTGGTAAATGTTAGGGCATTGGTATCTTGGTCGTCTTGTTTATGCAATACCTTGTTACAGAACGATTTAGATGATGCGGAGCGTTGGCCGAGCGGTCTATGGCGGTAGTCTTGAAAACTACTAGGCACGCAAGTGCCTCGGGGGTTCGAATCCCTCACGCTCCGCCAGTTCTGTTCCCGGCTTCAGGCCTTAGCCCGGAAATTTCACCGCAGAGACGCAGAGAGCGCAGAGAACAGCAGGGATAATGGACAGAATGATTCTCGATGTTTTTTCTTCACTCTGCGTGCTCTGCGTCTTTGCGGTGAATAATGCGGGTCAGGCGCCGCGCTTGAGGCTTGAGGCGCAAAGCCTCAAGCCTCAAGCTTCAAGCCTATCTGTATGACGCGGACCGCGACTCCTGGACCTGGTGATCGAAGCCGGGCACCGTGACCCGCGGCATATGGAAGGTCAAAGCCCGTTCGATGGCCTTCAGGTCGTTTTCTTCCTCCGGCGCCACAAAGGTAAAGGCGTCGCCGGTGGCGTCCGCCCGCGCGGTGCGTCCGACGCGGTGCACGTAATCGTCCGGCGATCCGGGCAGGTCGAAGTTAATCACGTGCGAGAGCGCCTCGATATCAATGCCGCGCGCGGCCACGTCGGTGGCCACCAGGACGCGGTAACGTCCCCGCTTGAAGCCTTCCATAGCCTGGGTGCGCTGCGCCTGGGTGCGGTCGCCGTGGATGCGCGCCACGGAAACGCCGCTGCGTTTCAGGTAATCGGCGACGCGGTCCGCGCGGCGCTTGGTCCGCGTGAAGACCAGCGCGTTGGCGATGCCCGCGCCCTTGACCAGCTTGACCAGCAGCGAAGACTTGAGCGCGTGCTGCACCGGGTAGATGCTGTGCGTGATGCCCGCGGCCGGCCGGGACTGGCGCACGATGTTGATCTTCACGGGGTCCTTGAGCAGTTCGCGGCACAGCCCCATGATCTGCGGCGGCAGCGTCGCCGAGAAGAACAAGGTCTGTCTCCGCTCGGGCACGCGCTGCATGATCCGGTGGATGTCGGGCAGGAAGCCCATGTCCAGCATGCGGTCGGCTTCGTCGAGCACGAGCACCTCGACGTTGTGCAGGCGCGCATAGGGGTAGCGGAAGTGGTCGAGCAGGCGGCCGGGCGTGGCGACGACGATGTCCACCCCGCCTTCCATGGCCTTGCGCTGCGGCTCAAAGCCCACTCCGCCGTAAACCGCGGTGCTGGTGACCGTGGTATACCGCGCCAGGTCAGCCAGGTGCTCATCTATCTGCGCGCACAGTTCGCGCGTCGGGGTGATGATCAAGGCGCGCGTTGTCCCGCGCGGCTTGGCGATCAGCCGCTGCAAAATCGGCAGCCCGAAAGCCGCGGTCTTGCCGCTGCCGGTGGCGGCGCAGGCGAGCACGTCGCGTCCCAGCAGGCCGGGCGGAATGGCATCCTTTTGAATCGCAGTGGGCTGCGTGAAACCAAGATCCTTGACTGCGCGGACCAAGTCCGCGTGCAGGCCGAACGAAAGAAATGGCATTATACAATCATACTCCGGCAAACTACTTTTGTACTGGGCAGCTCCGGTTTGCGCGGATTCCCGCCAGTGTTGCGCGAACGGACGCCACACTGGCATACCACCGCACAACCGCCGCGCCTCTAAGCGCGACCGGCATGAACTTCGTACATGCCTCGTTATAGCCCTGCGCGATTGACTGAGCAACTCGTGAAGAACTACAGGAAGGGCTTATACCGCATCCGCGCGGGGAGCGCAAGTCTTTTTATGAATAAATCTTTTCCCCGGGTGCATGTCAGTAAATGCGTGGCCCAGAGCGTACCGCGGGCGTCCCGCCCGCCTTCGTCCTCGCGCCCTGCCAGCCTGCCACGAGCGGGCGGGACGCCCGCGGTACATTTGCT
>JBEKKG010000125.1:0-11712 GCA_050010835.1 Planctomycetota bacterium | reverse complement strand
AACCCCGCGGCCACGTGCTTGCCGCTCTGCTGCTGCGCGCTGACGACCGCGGCGCACTCCTCGGCCGTGTTGGCCAGAGGCTTCTCGACGTACACGTGCTTGCCGGCGCGCAGGGCCTCGATGGTGAGCTGCGCCTGCATGTCCTCGCGCGTGGCGACGACGACGGCCTGAATCTCCGGGTCGGCGAGGAGCGCCGCGTGGTTGGTGGCGAGGTTCGGGACGGAGTACTTCGCCTGCATCGCCCGCGCCACGTCCTCGCGCCGGTCGCAGAGGGTCTTGAGCCAGACGTGCGGCGCGCGCGTCAGATTGGGAAGGTGCTGCGACTGCGCAATGCCGCCGCAGCCGATGATTCCGAAAACGGTCCGAGCCACGGTGCCTCCTGCATGTTATGGAGCCCGCCCGCGTGCCCCGCGGGGCGCTATTCACAGTTTATGCGCTCCAGCGCACGCTGCAAGAGGAGCGAAGCGCCAATGGTCTCCAGCCGCCTAACGATCTGCTTTCGCCAATTCCTTCAGCAGCCGCACGGCGGTCTTCACGAGGCGTTCGCCGGAGCCCTTGGCGCAGCGCGCGCTCACGACCTCATAGTTGCCCTGCGGCCAGGCGCGCGCGGTCGGGATGTAGCCTATGCTGCCATTGGCCAGTTCGGCGATGATCGTGTGCCGGAACGGCGAAGCAGCCTTGATCTTCAGCCCCAGCTCGACGAAGATCTCGCCCGGCAACGCGACCCAG
Source organism: Planctomycetota bacterium (assembly GCA_050010835.1). GTDB lineage: Bacteria > Planctomycetota > SZUA-567 > H5-PLA8 > H5-PLA8 > JAPLOD01. The sequence goes on along the minus strand of JBEKKG010000125.1, from coordinate 10,983 downwards.
GCCACCTCGGCGCCCAAGGCGATGACCTGGACCTCAACCACTTGCGGCTTGCCCGCCCGCTCCGCCACGTCAGCCACTTTGAACGCCTCGACCTGTTCCAGGAACTGCGGCTGCGTCGCCGCGGCGCTCCTTACTTTGGCGATGACCGCCTGCGCTCTTTCCACGCCGCCGGGCGCCAGCTCAGGCAGGTCGAGTTCCACCATTTCGTGGCGGCAGCGCAAGCCTGAGGAGCGCAGAGGCTGCAGCTTGGGCAGGGCGCGCAGGACTTCGGCGGCCAGGAGCGTGCCCATGCGCGCGGCGTTGGCGTGGCCATGCTGCGGCTCAGCCCACTTCACGTCCAGGTGGTTGACGTCGCCGCAAGCGCCGGTGGTGTACAGCGTCAGCAGGCTGCTGCCCGTGGCCTCGGCGAGCAGCTTCGCAAGGGTGCAGGGCAGGTCGCTGGAAATCTCGGCCCCGCCCACGTTGTCGAGATGGACAGTGTAGTTGGCGTAGAGCGCGACGGGAGCGCGTTGGGGCGTCTCGAAATACACCACGGGCAGCGCGGGGTCAATGCGGCCGACGGGCTTGACGATGTTCGGGTTCAGTTTTCCGGGGTTCCAGCCCACCGTTCCGTCTTTCATCCGGTAGCGGCGGTTGAAGGCGATCGAATCCTCGCGGCCTTCTCCGGCCAGGACCGTGACAGGCCGGCGCGCGGCACAGGCCAGCTTGACGGCTTCAGCGATCCTTGCCGGCAGCGCGGCGGTGTACTGGCGCACCAGGTCGTTGTCGCTGCCAAAGAACCAGCCCGCGTCTGGCCCGCCGAGCACCGGGCCGGTGTGCGCGTGCGTGGCGCTGATCATGACCTGCGCGCCCGGAATGCCCGTAGCACGCTCAATCTCCCGGCGGGCCTCCTCGGCCACCCAGCGCGTGGTGGTGAGGAGATCCAGCGCAACGAGGGCCGCCATCGCGCCGCCGCTTTCCAGCACGATAGCTTTGGCGTGCAGGTCGTCGTGGACGCCGGCCGCCGGGCGCACATAGTAATAGCCGGCCATCGGCGTGCCGGGCGGCGGCGTGATCTTTACTGCCGCGGCCCCGGCCAGGACTTCACCCTTATCAGCGTTCATGCTTCGGACCTCCTCCGAGCCGCGCGCGTCAGCGAGCGGTCCCTGGGATCGTTATGTTACCCGGTATGGGAAGAATGGGAAGAATGGGAAAAATGGGACCGATGGAACCGCTCACTTACGGTCGCGGCTCGGACAGAACGGTTACGATTCTCTCTGTCTCCTCTGTGGCAAGAAATCGTTGTAGTAGTAAGATGGCGCGCATGGATACGATACAAACGATTGCAGCTCAGAAACTCGCCATTCACGACGGCCCCAAGGCGGTCAGCAGCGCGCTGCCGCACTGGCCCTCGTTCAGCGAGGAGGCCATCCAGGCGGTGGAGGAGGTGCTCCGCTCCGGCAAAGTCAACTACTGGACCGGCAAGCGGGGCATGGAGTTCGAGCGCAGGTTTGCCGAGTGGCAGGGGAGCAAGTATGCCGTCAGCGTCGCCACGGGCACGGCGGCGCTGCACGTGGCCCTGTCCGCCCTCGGCATCAGCCCCGGCGATGAGGTCATCGTGCCCAGTTATACGTTCATCGCCACCAGCTTCGCGGTCGTGCAGGCGGGCGCCATTCCGCGCTTCGCCGATGTCAACCGGGAGGACCACTGCCTGAGCGTCGAGTCGGCGGAGAAACTGCTCACGCCGCGCACCAAAGCCGTCATGCCCGTCCACTTGTACGGCAACGTCTGCGACATGGACAGGATTGCGGCGTTCGCGAAGAAACACAAGCTGCTCGTCATCGAGGACAACGCCGAAGCCTTCGGTGGTGTGTACAAGGGCCGGAAGACGGGCACGCTGGGCCGCATCGCCGGGTGCAGTTTCTGCCAGAACAAGACGTTCACCACGGGCGGCGAAGGCGGCATGGTGACGACCGACGACGAGGAACTGGCCTGGCAGGCCCGCAGTTTCCGCGACCACGGTTACGATGTGAAAGAGCGCCTGAACCTGCTGGCGCTGGAACAGAAGCTCCCTTACATCCACAACCGCGTCGGCTGGAACTACCGCATGACCGAGATGCAGTCGGCAATCGGACTGGCCGAGCTGGCGCGCCTGGACTCCTGGAACATGCCCGCGCGCCGGCGCAACGGCCGCATCCTGCTGGAGGCCCTCGGCGCTCTGAAGCAGGTGAAGTACCTGCCCATAGACACGCCGGAGCGGCAGAACGGGTGGTACGTCTGCGCCTTCTCTCTGGACATCGAGAACATGGGCTGCGACATTCAGCAGTTCGTCGCGGCTGCAACCGCGGAGGGCGCGCCGGCGTGGAAAGTCTTCTGGCCGCAGTGCCATACCGAAAGGGCCTTCCAGGAGCATAAAGGCTTCGGCGCTTCCGGTTTCCCCTTCAGCTCGGCCGAATACACCACGCCTGCCAGCGCTGACTACAGGCGCGTGGAAGTGCCCAACGCCCTCTGGCATGAGGGGCACACCTTCACGTGTTTTGCCTCTCCCGTCTACAGCGAACAGAACATGATCGAAATCGCCGGCGCCCTGGTGAAGGTCATCAAGGCGTTCGGGTAATCGGGGGGCACAATACTGATTGCCTTTCACCGTTTGGCTTCCGCCTCAAGCCTGATCTGGACTCTCAAGCGCTCTTCAGACATCTGTCAAGAATCAATTGGGATTGTGTCGCCCGATTTACATGGGTGCACGTCCCCGAAACCACCCCCGAAACCACCGAACTTGTCCAGCCGCTTCTGTGAGAACGGGGAGCGCGGGGAGCTGTGTCAGTTGGGTTGTATTTGTGGTGCAGGCATCTTGCCTGCGCCCTGTCCGCTGCCAAGGGGTGCAGGCAAGATGCCTGCACCACAAGCGCACCCCGCACCGGTGTATATGATGTTGGCTTGCTCGAACAACCCCGTCCGCTCGCGGAGAAAGACCTGACATGCACAACCTGCTCATCCTCACGCTCGCGGCCGTGTTGCTGGCCGCGCTCAACGCCGTTCGCGCCGGCGAACCCAACCCCACTGCGGCGCCGAAGATCGAGCGCGACAAAGAGGGCCTGGTGAGGCTCACCGCGGAGCCCGGCATGGAGATCCGCTACTGGCTCACCGGGCCGGAGGCCACGCCGTCGTCCGTGCGTTACACGGCGCCGTTCCATCTGGAACTGGGCGGCACGGTCAAGGCGCTCGCCATCGCACCGGACGGCAGCGGGCGCACGCTGGACGAGAAGGCGGTCGCGTCCGCGGAGTTCCCGCCGCTCGAGGGCGCCCAGCCGCACCCGCCGGCGGCCCAGCCGACGTTCCACGAAGCCGGCTGGCATGACTTCAAGCTCGAACCGTTCGTGCCGGTCAAGCGCACGAGCGACGATTTTCCCCTTTCCGACCAGGAGAACAAGGGGGGCTGGGTGAAGTACGAGCCGATGAGCGACGAGTTCAACGGCGACAAGCTGGACGAGGCCAAGTGGTGGCCGTTCAACCCTACCTGGAAAGGCCGCTACCCCGGCCTCTTCCGCAAAGAGAACGTGACGGTGAGCGGCGGGCAACTGCATCTGACCATGAAGAAGGAGCCGATCCCTGAGACGGAGACGGACAAGAAGTACAAGGACTACACCTGCGCCGCGGTGCAAAGCAAGGACACCGTGCGCTACGGGTACTTCGAAGTCCGCTCGCGCGCCATGAAGTCCGCCGGGTCCAGTTCCTTCTGGTTCTACCTCCAGAGCAAGCCGTGGTGGACCGAGATTGACGTCTACGAGATCGGCGGCAAGGCGCCCGGCAAGGAGCGCAACCACCACATCACCATGCACTTCTGGCATTCGCCCGTGGCGGACAAGCACTGGCAGGTGGGCAGCCATTTCCTCGCGCCGGCCAACCTGTGCGACGACTATCACGTGTTCGGCGTGGAGTGGAGCGAGACGGAGCTCAAGTTCTTCTTCGACGGCAGGCTCGTCCGCAGAGGCCCCAACACCGATTGGCACCAGCCGCAGACGCTCAACTTCGACAGCGAGACCATGCCGGACTGGTTCGGCATGCCCAAGGACGAGGATCTGCCGTCCACGTTCAGCATTGACTACGTCCGCGCGTGGAAGCGGAAGTGAGGCCAGCAGGACAGCAAACCAACATGTCAACACGTCAAGCTAGGGTTCGCCGCGTCCACTCGTGCAAATCCTCGGCAAATCGTAAATGGCGCTGTCCCTGTCTACTCACAGCACCGTGTGCCTCATTTCCACGGAATCTTGAGTTTCAGCAGCCTCAGTTTCTCCTCGACCTCCGCGCGCTCGCGGTTGCGCTTCAAGCCCTTCTTCCCGTCCCGCTCCAGCCAGCCGAAGCTCTCCGCGCGCCGCCGCGCCTCGCCGTTCTGGCCGGAGGCGAGGGCCTGTATGATGGCGACTTCCAGCCGCGACAGGTAGAGAGCGTGGAAGTTGTAGTCGAGGAAGGCTTCCCAGACCAACGGGCACCACTGGCTGACGATCTTCTCGCCGATCGTGACCGCGTAGGCCCGGATCTCCTCTTGGGCAGGACCGGCCATGCGGAGCTGCAGGAAGTGCAGCAGGTTGTGCAGGTCCGTCTTCCAGTAGGCTTCAGTGTAAGTCGCGAGCGGCAGTTCCTTGCGCGCTTGTTCGCGGGCCACGCCGGCGGCGAGGCATTCGTTGTACAACGCGCGCGCCTGCTCCTGGAGCGCGGTTTCCTTGCGGGAAAGCTCCGCGCCGTGCGTTTCATCCAGGAAGCCCGCGCTGCCCTGGCGGTTGCCCGTGGCTTGCAAACGCCATTGCCCTGGCGCGGTCTGCTGCGCGGCGTCAATGGCGATGGAGTAGCGCGTTGAGTACTCGTTCACATTGGCCATGCGGTGGCGAATCCATTGGCGCCAGCAGTCCATGGGCACGCGCAGGTGGAATTTGATCTCGCACATCTCGAAGGGCGTGGTGTGGCGATGGCGCAGCAGATAGCGGACCAGGCCGCGGTCCTCGCTGAGCTGTTTGGTGCCCCGGCCATAGGAGACGCGCGCGGCCTGCACGATCGAGGCATCCGAACCCAGGTAGTCAATGACACGCACAAAGCCATCGTCCAGGATCTTGAACGGCACGCCCAGAATGCGCTCCACCGCCTCGACTTTGGGCCGTTCCAATGCTTCCGCTTGTTCAGCCATCCTGTCTCCTCACGGCCACAAAGGTATCCGGGTTATGCCATGCCGGTGCTCAGGCCGATGTAGGCCAACGCTGTTTCGGAGTCATGCTGGCAGGTGCTCAACACTTCCGTGGCCAGTTCAGGCGCAGAGCCCCAAGCGATGCTGTAGGCCAGGCGTTCAACGCATTCCAGCCTGTCACCGCTCTTGCGCACCTGCCGCCAGACCATCAACGCCCGGCGCAGCCATTCGCCGAACTCGCTGCCGGGGTGGCGGGAGGCAATCATGGTGCGCGTGGCGGCGTGCCGCATGCTTTGCGGGGTCTCCTGCGCCTGCGCCAGTTCCAGCATGCTGCGCAGCCGTTCCGCGGGGTCGTCCATCAACTCAATCAACCGCGGGGCCTCGCCCACCAGCGGCTCCGCCAGTTCCTGGAACCCCGCGTTCAGCAGCGGCGTGCCGGCGGCGATGAGCGCCTGGAAGCGCGCGCGCGCCCCGACCAGTTCAGGGATGTTCCGGACGGCCTCGGTGACCCGGAAGCGGGCCCGGTTGCTCTCCGCCCGCAAAGCCCAAGCGGCTGCGAGCAGGCCTTCGATAGCCACACGGTCATGCGGCGCGGAAATGGCCTTGAGGATCTCTTCGGCAGCCATGATGTCGCCGCCGTAGACGCGCGACACCGCCAAGGCGCGGAGCGCCCGGGCCTTGGGCAGGGCAAAGCCGATGCGGCTGATGACCCGCTCAGCTTCCTCGCTGCGCCCTGTCTTGGCCAGGGCCTGGGCGACTTGCGAAAAGGTGTGCGCCAGCGTCCAAGCGTCCTCGATGAGCGCGGCCGAAGCCAGGCTGTCATCCACCAGGCCGGCTTCCGCTTGTGCTTGGGCTACCACGCCGACGGCGGCCTCCCAGTCGGCGCGCAGGGCCTTGGGGCCGGTGCGCCCTGTCGTCGTGACCGCGACGGAGCGCAAATCTATGGCCAGCCGGCGCAAGCTCGTGCTGGTGGTGCGCCTGGCGACCCCCTGCATGGGGATGCCCTTGGCGTTCGCCTCACTGAAAGCATTGAGCGCATTATGGAACGAGACACCGGCGGCGGCCAGGTCGCCGTAGGCGCTGAGGGCGCGGGCGATCTCCACTTGGGCGCGGCCGCGTTCGCTGGGGTCGCCCAAGCTGCTCGCGGCCGCGCTGGTGCGGTCAAGATAGGGCCGCAGGCCTTCGCGCAGCCCGTTCTGGACCGCGGCACAGACGGCTTGCGCCAATCCGACCACCCGGGCTTCCGGTTTGCGGGACGCATCCTGAAGGATGTCCAGCGCGCTCTGCATGTCGCCGCCCTGGGCGTAGGCGATGCCCAGGTGTTCCAGCAGCGCCTGGCGCAAGTCCCCTTCGGGCAGCGCGAGGACCTTGGCTTTGGCCAGCCCAAGCCAGGACGTTACCAGGTGCCGGGGCAGCCGGGCGCGAACCTGTTCAACCCGCGCATCGGAGGGACGCGAGCTGCTCAGCCGGGCGAGCGCCTTGTCGGCCGCCTCCCAGTCCCCGCGGCCCCCGGCGTCAACGGCCTGCTGTAGTTGTTCCTCGAAAACCGCTTCCCGGCGGCAGCCCTCGATGCGCGCTTGGACCGTTTCGGCACGGTCGGCAAACCGCACGGCCTCAGCCCAGCGTTCAATCGCCTTCTGCCACTGCCGCGCGGATTCGGTAGCCTCCGCCTCGCGGGCTAACTCAAGGTAGCGGTCTCGGCGTGCCTCGGTTTCGAGCAGCACGGTCTGGGCGGATAGGCGGGCTTCCTGTGCGGGCGCAGGCAGCGGCGCATGGTCAGGCGGCGGTGTCTCCAGTGCGGGGGCCGCGGCGGCAGCAGCCGGTGGCTTGGCAGGCCCGGCCAGAGGCTGAGTTTCCTCAGCGGCCGAGGCGGGGCGCTGCACGGCTTCCGGCGCCGGCCGTTGCAGTTCCGCCTCGCCGGCCAGGTTCAGCGCAACCGCACGTTCGATGATCCGGGCCAGCTCGGACGCGGAGGGAGGCCTGTCATCGGGCTGTTTGGCCAGCATCCGCAGCGTCAGGCAGTCCAGAACGGGGTACTGCAGCAGGCTGCTGTTGTACTGTGAGGGCGGCGGGGGGTTGGCGTGCAGGTGCTGGTAGAGCCAGCCTTCCATGGTCTCCGATTCGAACACCAGGCGGCCGGTGAGCATCTCGAAGAGGACCACGCCCATGGAATAGATGTCCGCGCGGCCGTCAACGGGATTGCCCGCGACCTGCTCCGGCGACATGTACGCAGGGGTGCCCACCAGCATGCCGGCTGTGTCCAGGCTGATGCTCTTCAGGTCACTTTGCCCGCCGATGATCTTGGCCAACCCCAGGTCCAGAATCTTGACCCGGGGCTTGCCCCTGTGGTCCTTCACGATCATGATGTTGGAGGGCTTGAGGTCGCGATGCACCAGGCCCGCGCCGTGCGCTTCGGCCAAGCCCTCGCACATCTGGTGCAGGAGCTCACAGGCCTTGAAGGGCTCAATGGTCTTCTCGCGCCGCAGCAGCGTGCGCAGGTTCTCCCCTTCCAGATACTCCATGACCAGAAAGGGGTGCCCCTCGGGACTGACGCCGAAATTGAGCACCGTGGCGACGTTGGGATGATTGACGGTTGCCTGCGCGCGGGCCTCGCGCACAAAACGCCGTTCGCCCTGCGGGTCGGCGCGATAGCGGTCGGTCAGGATCTTGACTGCCACGGGCCTGTCCAGGGCCAGGTCCTGGCAGAGATACACGGTGCCCATGCCGCCCTGGCCGAGCTTGCGCACTGGCCGGTAGCGTGCCGGAAGAAAGCGCGCCACTTCGAGGATGTCCACCCTGGTCTCGGACCTGCCTGGCAGGGCGGTCAACGGTCTGTCGGTGCGCGGGCCGTGGGCGGTCTCATGGCGTGGCAGCGTTTGCACGGGGCGGCCGCAGCCCGGACAGAAGCGGGCGTTGGCCACAAGGGCCTCGCCACAAGCAGCACAAGCGTGCGGCACACTGGGCCGGCCCTGATGCGCGGGGTCTTCCACGTTCGTCAAGCACTCTCCAATATGACTTGCGCGACGGCGAGCAAGTCGCTGTGCGTGATGGTAACGTGCCAGGCCGTAGCGCACAAGGCGCGTGCGCGCTCCGCGGCCTGGCCATGCAACGTCAACTCGGGCTTGCCTCCAGCGGCATTCAGGATTTCGACGTCGCGCCAGCGAATGCCGGCCGCCAATCCTGTGCCCAGGGCCTTCAAAGCGGCCTCCTTGGCCGCCCAGCGCCCTGCCAGGCGCTGAGTGGGGTCTGCGTATTGCAGCACATACTCGCGTTCGGCGGGAGTGAGGAGCCGCTTGAGGAAGCGTTCGTGGTGGCGCTCGTAAACCGCCTGGATGCGGGCGAGCTCAACCACGTCTATGCCAATCCCGACAATCATCGCTTTATCCCGAATGTGGCCAGGTAGGACAGCCTTTCCAGGCTGTCCGGACAGGCTGGAAAGCCTGTCCTACCGTTCCCCGTCACCTCTTCTCCAAGTAAGTCCGCACGTCCTTCTCCGTGATGGGACCGTTGACCTTCAAAGCGTTGGCAATGGCGGCGAGGTCCAGCCCGGCTTCCTTGGCCAAGCGCCTGGCCGCGGGTGTGGCACGGACGCCGCTGCCGGAAGCCACGGCCGCTGTCGCGGGCGTACTCCCAGACCCTCGTGGTGCGGCAACCACAGGCGCCACGGCAGCAAGACGATGCGCTGCGGCCAGGGCCTCGTTCCGCAATGCAATTTCCGGAGAGACCGTCTCGCCGGGAGCGCCCAGAACGCACATCACGTAGCCCACGGGCAGCACCGCGCGCCCTGGCGAGAGTATTCTCAGCACTGTCCCCCTTGCAGGAGCAGGCACCTCTCCCGTGGCCTTGTCGGTTATGATCACGCACAACCCCTGGTCCTTGGCGACGCTGTCGCCTTCTCGCACCAGCCAGCGGTCCAGCGTGGCTTCGATCATGTTCTCGTTGGCTTTGGGCATCTCAACGTTTGTCATTGGTCGCTTGTCTTTTATCCTGCGTCCAATCTGTAATCCAGTAAATCTCGTAGAGTGGTGATTCCGGGTCAAAGGCCACCCAGCCCACTCGCACCAGGCCTCTGGCCTTGCCATCTCGAACCACAACGTGAAAGATGAATGGGTTAAGACGGAACCACCCGAACGGCTTCCGAGGTACGGGTCCAAAGGGCCAACTAGCGGTGAAGAACGGAATGCCGTACTCAACAATTTCCCATCCACTTCCCGCGGCCCACTCCTGGAGGCGTCGCAACGCCAACTTGCGGCAGTGTCGCGACCAGAGCCACGCTAGAACCAGTACAGGGACCCAGACTGGAGACAGAACCCATAGACGATCCAGCCACACGCGCATGACGCTCATCTATTGCAAGCCACAAACAACCAACAGTTCTCAGAACTGCTCAAGGAACTTCCGTCCGGCAATGATTGACTCCACCACTTCCGCATCACCGCTTTCATCCTCCAGAGCGAACCAGCCATCATAGCCGCTGCGCTGCAACGCCAGGATATACTCTGTCCACGGCACGGCGCCCTGGCCGACGGTGGGCTTGCCAGTCTGGGGATCCTTGTCCTTGGCATGAGTGTGCACTATGTAAGCTTTCAGGATCTCCACGCCGGCGACGGGACCGCGTTCCAGCATGTTGGCCGGGTCGAAATTGACCTTCAGGTTGGGGCTGCCGACGTCCTCAATGAACTGTTTCAACACCGCCGCGCTTTCCTGCCCCGTCTCCAGGGCGAAAATGCCGCCTGTTTTTTCCGCGTCTTTGATAACGCTGATGAGCGATTTCAGGAAGCGCGAGTATGTGCTGCCCGCGCGGTCCTCCGGTATCGGCCCGATGTGCGTGGTGACGATGGGCGAACCGATGTCCGCGGCCAAGCGCAGGGCGGCGCGCGTCTTGGCGAGGCGGTTCTCCAGGTCTGCTTCTTCGCCGAAGCCTCCAAGGGTCTTCGGGCCGGCCAGTTGGGCGCAAAAGCCGCTGATGGCCAGGCCGCGCTTTTCGCAAGCTTTGCGCACGTTGCGGCGCTGTTCGGCGGTCACGCAGCGGTCGGGATCAAGGGCGCAAACGAGGTTCCATTTCTTCTCATCCACACACCAAGGCTGCACAGCCTTCACCCCCGTCGCGGCGGCCTTATCGAGCAGGCGTTCAAAGTCTGCGAACGCGGGCGCTGGCCCCAAGGACCAGAGCGCCACGCCAATTTTCAGGTTGCCCATGTGCACCTCCAATTGTTTCAATCCCTGTAACCGTTCAGTTCCCGTTGGCCCTCACCGTCCACAGGGGGAATGGATGGGGAGAATGGGAGGAATGGGAACGGCGGCAGGACTCATCATCATCTCCTTCCCATCTTTCCCATACTTCCCATTGCTCCCATTCTCTGCCCCGCGATGTACTTCCCCGCCACCGGCAGAAACTTCCTCTTGGCCGCGGCCAAGCCCAAGTCCAAGGTGCAACCCGCGGCCTGCCTGTGCCCGCCGCCGCCAAACTGCCGCGCCAGCGCAGAGACGTCAATGGGAGCGACCGAACGCAGGCTTACCTTTGTCCGCTGGCCCCTGTCCACTGCGTAGAAGAACAGGGCCAGCTCGACCCCCGCCAACGAACGTGGAATGTTGGCCATCTCCTCCGTGGCCTGCGGGCCTGTGCGGGTGGCCAGAAAATCCTGTTGGCTCAGCGCTATGTGCGCGATGCGCCCCCCAGCGGCAGTGCGCAGGCTGGCCCGCGCGCGCGCTTCCAAGGCGAGTTCGGCGCGGGACTTGTTGAGGTAAATGTTGCGCCAGACTGTCTCCGGCTCGACACCCAGCTCCAGCAGCGCGGCCGCCATGCGCAGCACCAGCGGCGAGGT
>JBEKKG010000124.1:0-17296 GCA_050010835.1 Planctomycetota bacterium | reverse complement strand
CCTGCCGAGGTTCGAGGCATCCCGTCTGTCGGAGGTATCCAGATGGAGCTCAAAGCGGCTGGCGGGACCGCGCTCAATCAGATCCCGTGTGAAAGTCGCCACGCCATGATAAGGAGGCGGGGTGGGGCCGACAATCAGGACACGTCTCATAGAGCAGAACTCCTGACCCTCAACAGAATTGCAAATTGTAAATTGTAAATTGTAAATTGAACTGCGCGTGTCGGCGGGCAATTTTCAATTTGCAATTTTCATTTTTCAATTTTCAATTCCCTTTTTCCCCGTGCGAAAGCTCAGCCCGTTGATCGTCAGTCCGCGGCGTGAGATGTGTCCTTGCACCGCGTCTTCCATGCGGTTCTCAAATATGATCTTCACGTGGTAGATGTTGCCGCGGTTGATCTCCAGCGTGAACGGCACCTCATGGTCCACCGCCCGGTTTACCTGGGTCCGCCCAATCACCTGGCCGTTGAGCTCCAGCCGCACGATAGGCCATTCCTCGTGGAGAGGCGAGCCGTGCGCGTTCAAGGCCACTTCCCAATGCCCCTTGTCCAGCACCACGACCGTATCCACTTCGCCCAGCTCCTCAATCGCGCCCAGAACCGATTCCGAGGAGGAGGTCCGCCCCACGATCAACTCTCCTGGCAGCTGTAGCGCCGTGTCCGGGACGTCAGTCCCCAGCCGCTTGAGCAGGTTGCAGGCGTTCACTTCATCTGGGCAGGCGCTCCGGACTCGCTCCAGGCGCCTCTTTAGTTCCTCCGGCGGTTCATTCTGTTCCCAGCTCAGCAACGCGGCCAGCAGCCTGGCCCGCAGGTCGCCGTTGGGGCTGTCGCCCAGGGTCTTGATACCGGGGGCAATCTCGGGATCGCTTACAGCCGGGAACCCTTGGTAGATCAGGCGCCGCCAGGAGTTCAAGCTGTCGCCCATCTTGCAGAAGATTCTGCGGACGGGCTGCAACTCCATCAGGTCGGCGCCGCGTTGCTCCGCAATCCGCCGCCAGTGCTCCAAGGCGCTCGCATAGTTGCCGGTGCGTTCCCTGTACGCCGCCCAGCAAGCCTCCAGTTCCACCGCCGTACCGCGTGCGCGCAGGACTTCGTTTTGCGCCAGGGCGGCCTGGTGGACTTTGAGTGCCTCCGCTTCCCGGTTCTCATCCAGCAGCGTGTAGAGGGCCTTCACTTTCCCGCGCAGGTCCACGTAACGCGCCGCACCCGCTGTGGTGCTGAGCAACAGCATCAGGGCCAGCGACACCTGCACCGCCCGCCGGCCCGCAGAAAATGCCACCAGGCTGAGCAGGGCCGGCAGGCAAAGCGTGAGCAGCGCCACGAAGCCTGCTCGCGCCAATGCTGCCGGCAGCGGCAGCCCATTGAGCCCCGCATCCGCCACTACCAGCAGCATCCAGGCCGCAGCAATGTGCAGGCGTGCCTTGGGCGCCAGAATGAAGGCTTCCAGGGCCGCGCCAGGCTCTGGAGAGCGGGGGCCGGGGGCCGAGGAACGAAGGCCTGCGGAGGGGCCCAGTGCCAGCCAGGTTATCCACAGCAGCAGCGCGGCCATGCACGAGATGGCCACGCTCAACTGCATTGCCAGACTGCTGTGCGTGAGGCCGCGGGCGCTGGCGCCTTGCTGGAAAAGGGGCGATAGAACCAGCGCCCCGGCCAGGAATACGCCGGCCAGCCACAGCCTCCCGGTGGCGCGCGCAGCACTGCGTGCGGCGCCACGCCAGAACAGCGCCCCCGCACACAGGGCCAGCAGGATCCCTGCCGCGTGCGCCGTTTCCGTGCAGTCCGTGTCCAACACTCCCACCGCACCCGAAGCCAGCCATAGGGCGATCAGCACGGAGCCTGCGCCCGCAAAAAGCCCCGCGCGCCCAACGGCCGGTGCGGTTTCTGTGGCCACAGCTTCTTCCAACATTCCCTGCTCACTCATCCCCGGCCATGTTACGCCTCCGCCCCTCCACGTCAAAACCCCAAACCCAACTTAGGCATTAGGCTTTAGGGTTGAGGCTTTGGGCGCCCACAGTGAGAAGGCAGTGCCTAAGGTCCTGTTGACGAAGTCTTGGAACGATTAGGAGCCACGGGTGCCCTCGCCCCTCGCCCCTCGCCCCTCACCCTTCGCCCATTTCCGATGAAGGTTGCTTTTTCTGCCAGCGTCATTCCTTGTGAAGAGTAAGGGCACGAGAAGAGGAAAGCGTCAGGATAGGATAGATGGCAGGAGGTGCTTCATGTTCCAGAGTCTCAAACCGTCGTGGGCCGTGATTGCAGCTATGCTGCTGGTGCCGGCTTGGCACCGCGCCGAGGCGGGCCAAACCGATCTGGAGGCCCGGGTGCAGACACTTGAGGAACGCATCAAGAAACTTGAGGACGCACTGGCCAAGGAGCGCGGCCAGCGTGCAGAACCCGGGAACGACTGGTGGCAGCGCCGCGGTCTCGGCCAGGACTTGCAGCAACTCATGGAGCGCATGCAGCGCGAGGCGTATCGGGACTTCGGCGGGCAACAGTGGCAATGGCAGTGGCCGCCGGCCGCGGCGCCCGCCAACAAGCCGCGCCTGGGGGTGGAACTCGCCCCGCCCACCGATGAACTGCGGGAGCGCTTCAAGAACGACACCCAGGAAGGGGCCTTTGTCATGAGCATCGTGCCGGGTTCGGCCGCCGAGAAAGCCGGCCTGAACGTGGGCGATTGCATCACCTCTTTCAACGGCAAGGAAGTCAACTCGCCTCCGGACTTGATTGACGCCGTCAAGGCCGCGCCGCCAGGCAAGTCCGACCTGATCGTCCTCCGCCGCGGCGAATCCTTGAAACTGAAAGTGGAACTGGGCGAGCAGGGGGCCGTGAGACCTGGCGAGCAGTTGGATGAGGCCGAGGATGCGCCGCCGCGCGCACGGCCAGGACCCCACGCTGTGAAACCTGGCGAACAGGAGGCCGAGGAGCATGGCCCCGCGCCGGCGCCCCGCGGGGGGTGGCTGAGGCGCGGCGATGCCCAGGGCAGGGCCAAGACCAAGACGCGCGCCGAGGTGAAGGCCAGCGCGTTGGAAGTGAGCGACGAATTGGCCAAGGAACTGGAGTTGACTGCCGAGCAGAAGAAGAAGATGGGCGAGGTGCTGGCCAAGCACAGCGCCGCCCTCACCGAAGGGGCCGCGCTCAAGGCCGACAAAGGCGCGCACCGCGGCGGCTTGACTTTCAGCATGGACGGCGACGTGAGCCGCCTGGTGGAGAAACACGTCGCGGAAGCCGAGAAAGAACTGGACGGTACGCTTTCGGCGGACCAACTCAAGAAGTGGGCCAAGTACCGCAAAGAGCACAGCAGCCTCTCCGTGTCACACTCCGTGACCTTCGAGGGCGGCGCCGGGGCTGAGGCCGAAAACGAAAACGACAACGAGAAAATGAACTTCTGAACCGCTGTGTTCCCCTCCCCTTGCGGGAGGGGGTGGGGGGAGGGCTTTTTGCGAACGAATCATCATTCCCATCCCTCCCATTATTCCCATAGGCGGTGCAATCCAAAATCGAAAATCTAGAATCGAAAATTCTTCAATCTCTGCATGGCCTCCACGACGTTCTCCCTGCTGTTGAACGCGCTGGCGCGGAAGTAGCCCTCGCCCGCGGCCCCAAAGCCGCAGCCGGGCGTGACCACGACGTGGGCCGTGGCGAGCAGCTTGTCGAAGAAATCCCAGCTCGTGGCGCGGCCGGGCGTCTGGGCCCAGACATAAGGCGCGTTCACGCCGCCCCAGGTGGGCAGCCCAAGCTGCGCGAGCGTCTCGCGGATGAGCCTGGCGTTGCCCATGTAGTGCGCGATCGTCTTGCGCACCTGCTGTTGGCCCTCGGGACTGTACACCGCTTCCGCCCCGCGCTGGGTAACGTAAGAAACGCCGTTGAACTTCGTCGTGTGCCTGCGCGTCCAGAGTTTGTGAATCTCGCAGGCGCTCCCGCTGCGCGTCTTGCCGGTGAGCGTCTTGGGCACGACCGCGAACGCGCAACGTGTGCCGGTGAAGCCCGCGGTCTTGGAGAAGCTGCGGAACTCGATGGCCACTTCGCGTGCGCCGGGGATTTCATAGATCGAGTGCGGCACGTCCGGCTCGCCGATGTAGGCTTCGTAGGCCGCGTCATAGAAGATCAGCGCCTGGTTGGCCCGGGCGTACTCCACCCAGGCGGTGAGCGTGGCTTTGCTCGCGACGGTGCCCGTCGGGTTGTTAGGGTAGCAGAGATAGATGATGTCCACCTTGCGCTGCGGCAGCGCCGGCGTGAAGTTGTTTTCCGCCGTGGCGGGCAGGTACACCAAGCCCGCGAACTCGCCCTTTTCGTTCGCCGGGCCGGTGTGCCCGGCCATCACGTTTGTGTCCACGTAGACGGGATAGACCGGGTCGCTGATGGCGATCACGTTGTCCGCGCTGAAGATATCGAGAATGTTGCCCGTGTCGCACTTGCTGCCGTCTGAAACGAAGATTTCGTCGGCGGTGATGTCGCAACCGCGGGCCTGGAAATCGTTCTGCGCGATGGCCTCACGCAGGAAGCCGCAGCCCTGCTCAGCCCCGTAGCCCTGGAACGTCTCCCTGCACGCCATCTCGTCCACGGCCTTGTGCAGGGCGGCAATCACGGCCGGCGGCAGCGGCTCGGTAACGTCGCCGATGCCCATGCGGATGATCCGGGCTTCAGGGTGCGCCGCGGCGAAAGCCTGGACGCGCCTGCCGATCTCCGGGAACAGGTAGCCCGCTTTCAGTTTCAGGTAGTGCTCATTGACGTAGGCCATGCTTCCCCCCGCGCTTCTGTGGGGCGATCCTCTGGATTGCGCACCCTGTAACCGTTCAGTCCCCCCTCCCCTCCCCGCTCGCAGGGGGAGTGGATGGGAAGAATGGGAAAGATGGGAAAGATGGAAACAAGGGGACGACTCATCATCATCCCTTTTTTCCCATTTTTCCCATTCTTCCCATTCTTCCCATTCTCTGACCTGCCGACCTAACTTCCGAGCGGCGGCGCAGGCGGGGCCGGCGGCGGAGGAGGCGAACCTGGTGTTGCCGCGGGAGACATCTGCCAAAGCTTGAAAAAGACATAGCCCAGCAGGCCCAGGCCCACGAGCCCCAAAGCGTTCCCAAGGCAGATCTGAACGCTTATAAAGTGGAAGCAACCCAAGACCCCCAGGATGGCCATGATCATGCCCACCAGGTAGACGGTACGAGCGCGGCCCGGTGTTTCCATCTTGAGCCACTTCAGACCAGGCTCCCCAAAATGTAGATACAGGCCCAAGATGGCCGTAAGGGGGATCGCCCAGCCCTCCAGGCTTCCAAGACCCGCCTGGCCCTGGAAACGCAGCAAATCCAGACCCGTCAGATGCACCTCCCATACTCTGAAGCCAGTGACATTTATGTAATTGAAGAACAGGCTTACGCCGGACACGATCGCGCCGGCGCTGAGTCCCCATTTCAAGGAGGCTTCATCCAGCGTGCCGGCCTTGGCCTTGGCTAAGAAATCCTGGCCCTTCGTTTTTGCATCCTGGAACGGATCGCTGCTCATAATTCTGCTCCTGTCGCCTTGCCAAGACGGCAATGGCGGCTCAGGGTAGTGTGTCATGACGCGGAGTAAATGCGTGGCCCAGAGCGTACCGCGGGCGTCCCGCCCGCCTTCGTCCTCGCGCCCTGCCGGCCTGCCACGGGCGGGCGGGACGCCCGCGGTACATTTGCTGACATGCACCCACTGTAGCGCGGCCCCGCGCCACGCCTGCCCGCCGCCTCAACTTGACGCCCCGCCTTGCTGCCCTACCCTGTAAGGGGTTACCGCGCGGGGAACAGCGCTCAGTTTCGCCTGGAACCTTCTAAGGAGGGACGGGGGTATGCTGAAAACCATGCCACTCTTGTGCTTGGTCCTGGGTGCGCTGTGCTGTGGCGCAGCGCATGCGGCACAAGCTCCGACGGTCTCTGGGCTCTCGCCAGCCAGTGGCCCGACCAATGGCGGGACGAACATTGCGATCACTGGGACCAACTTTGTCAGCGGCGCCACCGTGGACTTTGCGGGCGCACAAGCCTCAAACGTCAACTTCGTAAGCACCAAGCGGCTCACGGCCACCACGCCGGCGAGCGCGACGGTTGGCGCGGTGAGTGTGAACGTCACCAACCCTGACGGCCAGGTTGGGACGCTGGCCAGCGGGTTCACCTACAGCCTGGGCCCGGCCCCTACGGTATCGAGTGTTCTCTCGCCCAGCGGGCCAACCAATGGCGGGACGGACGTCACGATCACGGGGGCGAACTTTGCCGACGGGGCCACGGTGGCCTTTGGGGGTGTACAGGCCCAAAACGTCAACTTCGTTGGTCCTACACAGCTCACGGCGACCACAGCGACTCATGTGGCTGGCGCCGTGGACGTAAACGTCATCAACCCTGACGGCCAGGTGGGGACGCTGGCCAGCGGGTTTACGTACAGCCAAGCCCCGGCCCCGACGGTCTCGAGCATATCCCCAGCCAGCGGCCCAACCAATGGCGGGACGAACATTGCGATCACGGGGACTGGTTTCGCCGACGGGGCCACAGTGGACTTTGCGGGCGCACAGCTCCAAAACGTCAACTTTGTGAGCGCCACGCGGCTCACGGCCACCACGCCGTCGAGCGCGACGGTTGGCGCTGTGAATGTGAACGTCACCAATCCTGACGGCCAAGTGGGGACACTGGCCAACGGGTTCACCTACAGCCTGGGGCCGGCCCCTACGGTATCGAGTGTTCTCTCGCCCAGCGGGCCAACCAATGGCGGGACGGACGTCACGATCACGGGGGCAAACTTCACCGATGGGGCCACGGTGGCCTTTGGAGGTGTACAGGCCACTAACGTCAACTTTGTTGGCGTTACACAGCTCACGGCCACCACACCGGCTCATGTGGCTGGCGCTGTGGATGTAAACATCATCAACCCTGACGGCCAGGTGGGGACGCTGGCCAGCGGGTTTACCTACAGCCAAGCCCCCGCCCCGGCGGTCTCTGGCATAGCACCGTCCAGCGGCCCAACCGGTGGCGGAACGAACATTACGATCACGGGAACTGGTTTCGCCGACGGGGCCGCAGTGGACTTTGCGGGCGCACAGTCCTCCAGCGTTGACTTTGTAAGCGCCACGCAGCTCACGGCCACCGCGCCGGCAAGCGCGACAGTTGGCGCGGTGAACGTGAACGTCACCAATCCTGACGGCCAAGTGGGGACGCTGGCCAACGGGTTTACCTATAGCCTCGGCCCTGCTCCGACGGTCTCGGCACTCTCGCCAGTCAGTGGCCCAACCAATGGCGGGACGAACGTCGCCATCACGGGGGCGAACTTCACCGACGGAGCCACGGTGGACTTTGCGGGCGCTCAGCTCCAAAACGTAAATTTTGTAAGCGCCACGCGGCTCACAGCCACCACGCCGGCGAGCGCGGGGGTGGGCGCAGTGAATGTGAACGTCACCAATCCTGACGGCCAAGTGGGGACGTTGGCCAACGGGTTCACGTACAGCCTTGGCCCGGCCCCTACGGTATCGAGTGTTCTCTTGCCTAGCGGGCCAACCAATGGCGGAACGGACGTTACGATCACGGGGGCGAACTTCGCCGACGGGGCCACAGTGGCCTTTGGGGGTGTACAGGCCGCGAACATCGCCTTTGTCAGCGCCACACAGCTCACGGCCACCACAGCGACCCATGCGGCTGGCGCCGTAGATGTAAACGTCATCAACCCCGACGGCCAGGCCGGCACACTGGCCAAAGCGTTTACATACAGCCAAGCCCCCACCCCCACGGTGTCGGCGCTCTCGCCGGCCAGCGGCCCAACCAATGGCGGGACGAACATTACGATCACGGGGACTAATTTCGCCGACGGGGCCATAGTGGCCTTTGGGGACCTCCAAATCTCAAACGTCAACTTTGTCAGCGCCACGCAACTCACGGCCGCCACGCCGGCGAGCGCGGGGGTTGGCGCGGTGAATGTGAACGTCACCAATCCTGACGGCCAGGTGGGCACGCTGGCGGGCGGGTTTACCTACAGTCTGGGACCGGCCCCAACGGTATCGCGCATTTTACCGTCCAATGGCCCAACCAATGGCGGAACGGACGTCACGATCACGGGGGCAAATTTCACTGACGGGGCCACAGTGGCCTTTGGGGGTACACAGGCCGCCAACGTCTCCTTTGTAAGCACTACGCAGCTCACGGCCACCACACCGGCGAGCGCGACGGCCGGCGCTGCGGATGTGAACGTCATCAACCCTGACGGCCAAGTGGGCACGCTGGCCGCCGGGTTCACCTTCAACCAGTCTCCCGCTCCGACGGTCTCGGGGCTCTCGCCCTCCAGCGGCCCAAGCAATGGCGGGACGAACGTCGCGATCACCGGGATCAACTTTGCCAGCGGAGCCACAGTGGCCTTTGGGGATGCTCAGGCCGCGAACAGCGCCTTTGTCAGCGCCACGCAGCTCACGGCCGCCACGCCGACGAGCGCGGCGGTTGGCGCGGTGAATGTGACTGTCACCAATCCTGACGGGCAGGTGGGCATGCTGGCCAACGGGTTCGCATACAACCTGGGCCCGGCGCCGGCAGTCTCGGGGCTCTCGCCGGCCAGCGGCCCAAGCAATGGCGGGACGAATCTCACGATTGCGGGAACGAACTTCAGCGACGGCGCGACGGTGGACTTTGGGGGCACACAGGCCGGAAGCGTCAGCTTTGTCAGCGCTACGCAACTCCTGGCCACCACACCTGCTCATGCGGCTGGCGCGGTGGACGTGGACGTCGTCAACCCTGACGGGCAGGTGGGCACGCTGGCCGGCGGGTTTGCCTTTAGCCCGGCCCCCGCTCCGGCTGTGTCGGGCATAGCGCCGGCCAGCGGCACAACCAATGGCGGAATGAACGTCACGCTCTCGGGGACGGGCTTTGCCGACGGGGCCGCAGTGGACTTCGGGGGCGCCCAGGCCTCCAACGTGGTTTTCGTCAGCGCCACCCAGCTCACGGCCGCCACGCCGACACGCGCCGCGGCCGGCGCGGTGAATGTAAACGTCACCAATCCTGACGGGCAAGTGGGCACGCTGGCCAACGGCTTCACGTACAGCCTGGGCCCGGCTCCGACTGTGTCGGGCATTGCACCGTCCAGCGGCCCAACCAATGGCGGGACGAACGTCACAGTCACGGGGACGGGCTTCGCCGATGGAGCCACAGTGGACTTTAGCGGCACCCAGGCCTCAAACGTGGTTTTTGTCAGTGCCACACAGTTCACGGCCACAACGCCGGCTGGCGCCGCGGCCGGCACCGTGGATGTGAACGTCACCAATCCTGACGGCCAAGTGGGGACGCTGGCCGGCGGATTTGCTTACTACCTCGGCCCGGCTCCGGCGCTGTCCGGCATAACGCCGGCCAATGGCCCAACCAATGGCGGAACGAACGTTACCCTTACCGGGACGAACTTCGCTGACGGAGCACTGGTATATTTTGGGGACATGCAGGCCACGAGCACGAGTTTTGTAAGCGCGACGCGGCTCCTGGCCACCGCGCCGGCTCATGCGGCCGGCGCTGTAGACGTGAATGCCGCCAACCCTGACGGGCAAGTGGGCGCGCTGGCCCACGGCTTCACCTTCGGCGGACTGACTGTCACCAACCCGCTGAGCGGCATTGCAATCACGCTGCTCAGTGACAACGGCGGCGCGGTGGCACTGCAGGTGAGCGCGAGCGGCGGGCTGCCGAGCGACTGTATCGTCACGACGCAATTCGGCAGCAACAATGGAACAGTAGCGATATTGAGGGGCACGGCGCCCGCGTACAGGTTCACGGCCGCGGGGATTTATCTGGCCGCCGCCACGGCGGTGGGCAGTGACGGGACGGCCCTGGGACGAGCGCGCCTGATGCTGCCGATCAGCGCGTGGGAAACGGGTGCGGGGCCGGCAGGCGCGCCACCCGCGAGCACGGCAATCGGCAAGGCGGGCGTGAAAGGCAAGTTCCTCTTCAATTCGGCCAAACCGGATGAGGTCTCGTTCACAGGCACGGTCGTGCTGCCCCAAGGAATGGATCTGACGAAGGAACAGGCGTGCGCGGTGGGCCTGGGCAATGTCGTGGACAGCACCGTTCTGAGCGTGGCGGGCAAGGCGAAGACCAAAGGAGCGCTGGGACGGCTCAAGGCCTTGCAGATCAAGTATCCGCGGCTGAAGAAACCAGCCACGGCGACGAGCGCCGGGCAGAAGGCCGCGCTGGCCTTCACCTTGGGCGCGGCCGCTCTCGATGTCCTCGGTTTCGACACGGAAGGAATAACAAACAAGGTCCGTGCGGACGAGCAGGCGCTGAAGCCGGTCCAGCGTTCCATTCAGGCGGCCCTGCTGCTCGGTGGGACAACCTATCGCGCGGATGTGCCCGTGGACTACAAGTTGTCAAAAAAGGGGGACACTGGGCAGATCAGTACGCGCAAGGGCCAGTGAAGAAACCATGCGGCTGGTTTGACAGAGAGGTTTTTCGTGCACGTCCCGGTTACCCGAGTTTGTCAAGGAAATGCGTGCGCGTCCCCAGAACTCCCCCAGAACTCCCGGCGAAGGCTACTATTCGTTGCTGTAATGGTAAAATTGTACCTGCCTGGACTGGTAGGTTTCCCGGTGATGAGGTTCGTCCCAGCTTTGAGGCCCAGCCCTGGAGGAACTTTCTGATTCGGTTCATTGCCCTCCTCAACGCCATAACTCGTAGGTAGTTCCAGGGACATGCACGAGTCTTTCTTGATGCGCGCGCAGGTGGCGCTGCGTGCTGACGCGCAGTGGGCCTCATTCAGTCTGCCCTCCTATTCCCCGGTCAGGACCTTTCCCTTGCCGGTCACCTCCAGCACCTCTATCTGCTGGAACTCATAGGGACTGTACCAGGTTGCGATGCCGAGTTGCCCGGGCTTGAACTTGAACATTTCCTGTTCGGTGAAACTCGACAAATCCTGGCTGGCCGGGCGGCATTCCGAGACCAGCCGGTTGTTCAGATAGGCCCTCAAGCACTCCCGGCGGATTTGCAGGACCAGCGTATAGCGGCGCCCGTTCTGGATGAGGCCGCGGGTTTTGCAACTGGAGGGCAGGTCCTGCGCGCGCTTGCCTTGGATAATTTCGAAGCCCGTGGCCACGTTGTCCCAGCCTGAGACCACGAATGCGAATGCGCGTCCGTCCCGCACCAGGCCGACACCCATGGCTTCATTGCTCACTGACCGCGAGAACACAATCCGCACGTCGTATTCTTCCGGCGGAATGTACGGCAGGGAAAGGCGTTCCTCCTTCTCGCCGCTTGAAGCCAGCGCGCCCTGGTTCTTCGTCCAGCGGCCCAGGCTGTCGCGTTCAGGATTCGCGAGGGCCAGAAGGTTCACGGCGCGCTTCCAGGCCTCTTCGCCGGGCAGGTTGGGATCGGGCTTGGGCTCGGGGGTCTGGGCCAATAAGCGCGCGGCTTCAGCAGCGCCGGGCGTGCCTGGGAAGCGCGCCGGTACTTCCTGGAGCTTCTCCCTGTAAGTCCAGAGGTCCTCCGGATGCTCCTGCAAGCAGCGCTTGGCCTGATCCAGAAGCGACGAGGCGACCAGGGCGCGCGGATCATAGTCGTCGGTTGCTGGCCGGGATTTGGCGCCGCCGGCGGGTTGCGCCTCTGCTTTCGCCGGACCTGCGGTTGCGGCGTCGGGCTTGGCTTGGGGAGGCTGTTCCGCCTTGGGGGACGGCGCAGCCGCTGTACCTGAATGTGGCACAGGCTGTTTAGCCTGTGCAGAAGGCTGGTCCGCACGGCGCGCACCGGCTTTATGGCTTCTGAGCATGGTCAAGGCCAGCAGCAGCAATCCCAGGCCGGCCGCGCTGATGCCGGCGGTGACAAGCCAGCGCGCGGAAGATGCCTGTGCTGCCGCCGCTTTGGAGTGCGGCGCCTTGGCGCCGCTTTGGGAGTGCGGCGCCTTGGCGCCGCCTTGGGAGTGCAGCACCTTGGCGCCGCTTTGAGCCTGAAGACACTTTGCGCACAGGGCGCTGGCCCTGCCGGCCTGCACGTCTTCGGCGCTGAGGCGTTGCCCGCACTTCTCACAGTAGAGAATCATCAAGTGCGTATCCTCCAGCCCAAACTGTCATAACTGCTTGCTCATCGGTTTGTGCCACGGATGTGGCCGCGCCGGTCTGCACCTTCGTCTTCAGTTAGCGACCACTTCGGCGCGGCCTCATCCGTGCCGGCCGCGGGGAGCACGGATGAGGCCGGGCCAAACAGCCGGCTCGGCCACATCCGTGGCACAAACTCAAGAGCTTTCCGCGGCCATCTGGCCAATGTGATTGCCGTAGGCGAGCAACAAGATAGCGCCCACGAGAATGGCCAAGGCCAGGATCAGCGTCCAGCGCGTCCTGGGGCGGCAACCGAGCCATTCCTTCAGCACTACCCCGACGACACTGCTGAAGAGCACCAGCATGGTCATGTGGATCGCCCAACTGGTGAACTCGAAATGCCCCATGCGGACATTGCCGAGGTTGTAAAAGAAGAACTGGCCGTACCAGAACAGCCCCGTCAGCACCGCCATGCTGAAGTTCACCGGCAGCGAGGCCCGTTCCTCGCCGGCAGGCAGTTTCACCAGTTCCCCGATCGTCTTGTGCTTGGCGTGGAGGTACAGACAATACACCAGGGTCGTCAGGAACGCGCCGCTGTTGGAGAAGATGTAGACCACGTTGCCCTTCCAAATGTCGGCGCCGTGCTGGAACGCAACCTCGGCAATCGGCTTGCCGGCGTCCAGCGCCAAGCCATAGACGGCGGAGAGCACGCCCGCCAGCAGGGCCACCGGCAGGCCCTTGCGGAGTGAAAAGCCCTTCGAGGCTTCCTGGCCTTGCACGTCCACTTCCTTGGACCGCCCAGCCACCCCGCAGACTGCGATGCCCACCGTGCCCACGCCCACGCCCAGCAGCACCCAGCCGCCGCCGGTCTGGGCGAGGATCGCGCCCAGCGTGCCCTTGAGCAGGGGTGGAACCAACGTGCCCACCACGCCTGACAGGCCCACCGCGATGGCGTAGGTGAGCGAGAAGCCAATGTGCTTGATCGCCAGGCCGAACGCCGTGCCGCCGACGCCATAGAGCGCGCCCAGCAGGAACGCGTTCCGCATCGCCTCGGGCGGGGCTTCGCTGAGCACGGTGCCCAGGTGCGGAATGGTCAGCAGCGCTCCGAGGATCGGCAACAAGAACCAGCAGAACGCCGCCTGCGTCATCCAGTACGTCTGCCACGACCAGCGTTTGACGTGCTTCTGCGGCGTGTAGCAGGTCGCGGCGAAGAACGCGCCCACCGCATGCAGGGCAATTCCCAGAAGTGGGTTGGCCGTAATGATTGGCATGGCTGTGGGGTATAGCAGGTTTTCCGGGCTTGTCAGCCGAATTTGGCTTCATCGTAACCGTCCAGTCTCCGAGCCGCGCGCGTAAGCAAGCGGTCCTGGGGAGCACAGTATTACGTGCTATGGGAAGTATGGGAGTTATGGAACCGCTCCCTTACGGTCGCGGCTCGGACTGTCTGTGTCCTCTGTGTTGAGAAAGTCCTCTACTCCACGGCACAGCCAACGTGAATGCTCCGTACTTCCATGCCGGCTGTGGTTTGCTTCGGCTGTTCGGTGCGCGGGATGGTCGCGTACGGCCAAAGCTCGATGCGGTTCCTGCGTCCTGCCTGCACGTGAGGCGTCAGGTTGATATCGGCACGCAAGCCAAAGGGATGCAGGTAGCCGTTGTAGTTGATGGGCTGCCCGTTGATGACTACACTACCGAGCCACTGCGTTGCCGTTTCGATGTGCAGGAAGACACTGCGCCCCGTCCACGCCGCCGGGACCTCAATGTCCCGGAAGACAAAGCACGCCTTGGCCTCTCCCGGAAGCTGCGCCGTCCCCGTCACCCGGAACTCAGGCCCCGCCGTCTGCCACTCGCCGCCGAGGTCGAGCGCCGGCTCCAGCTTCCGCTCGGTCGCCAGCCACACTCCGCCGGCGAGGCCGGAGAATTCCTTCCCGCCTTTCACGCGCACGGCCAGGACGTTAGGCCCGGCTTTCAACTTGTCCGTAACATCGTAGATGTATGTCTGGCTCCAGCCCCGCGCCTTGTACGCAGCCACCTGCACGCCGTTGAGGAGGAACTCGCCCTCGTCGTAGACGATCGGCGTGTTGAAACTGTAAAGCCCCAAAACCACGCGCCGGCCCTGCCAGTCAACAGGCGGCGTGAAGCGCGCGCGGTACAGACCCGTGCCGCGGTAATCCTTCAGGTTCTCGTCCTGCAGATTCCAGGGCACGGGCGCGAACTTCTGCCAGGTTGCATCATCGTAGTCCGGTTGGAGCCACTCCGCCTTGGCGCCAACTGCGCCGTCCTTGTCGGCGAAGAAACGCCATTCGTCGAAGGGTACGGTCGCGGGGCACAGGATCGGGGTCCGGGGTTCGGGGTTCGGGGTTCGGGGTTGGCCCCCGCTCCCCGCTTCCCGCTTCCCGCTCCCCGCGACCCGCTTCCAGTATTTCGTCTTCTCCGCCCACCAGAACGGCAGGCCCTCGGCCAGCTCGCCGCGCTTGACGCCGAAGACGCGCACGCCCTGCCCCGCGAACGCGACGTCCTTTATCTTCACCCAGCCTTTCGGCGCTTCCTCGACGTTCACCGGTTTCCGCGCGACCATGTCCCAGACGGCTGCGGGCTTGGCCGAGACGCGGAGCGATACGTCGCAGGTCACGGCGGTGTCCTTTGAGTTGTACGCCAACAGCCATTCCTGGAGCCCATTCTTGGTGATGGCCTTGCGTGCCCACACATCGGCGCTGGAAGCGTCCGCGTTGCGCGCGACGCCCAGGTCCGCGAAGAGGCGTTCGAAGAAGTTGCGTTCCATGTCGTTGCGCGTGCGCCACGCGCCGGCTTCATCGCGGCCTTCGCGCCAGAAGGTGGAACCCAGGACCACGACGCGGCCCTTGCCGATCTGGCGGCAAGCGACGGCCACGCTTCCATTCTCCCAACGCGCGAGAGCCAGCGCTCCGTCACCCACGCTCTCCAGGGCCACGCCCGCGTCCTTCGCGTGGTCTTGCCCCAGCCAATCCAGCGCGCTGCCGTACCCTTCAAAGACTTTCCCTTCCCAGCCCTTGAAGAGCGGCAGGTGCGCTTCGAAGCGCAGCTTGCCGTGCCGCGCTTGCTGGACCACCTTGAAACCGGTCAGCCGCGAAATCGGCCAACTGTCGGGTTCAAGCGACGTGTGCCGGCCTGTGTTATGCAGCGCGACGTACGTTCCGCCGTTCTTGATGTATGCGGTGAGCGCCTGGACAACGTCCTCCTCCATGAATTCGCTGCCGGCGTCGAAGAGCACGGGATAGTCCTGGATGAGGCCCAGGAGCAGTTCGCGTTCCGTCGCATAGACGTTGTCGTAGTGCGCGGCCTGCAACTCGCCGCGCCCGATGTCCCAGTTCCAGGGCGCGGAACTGCCGAGACGATGCGTGCGCGCGGAACGGAAGATGACGATGGCGGGCTTCTCGCGCAGGTACTTGCCAAAGAGCTGCAGGACGCGCTGGTTCGCGGTGAACCAGCCGTTGTCCTTCTCTTCCTTGATGTAATCCTCGATGTCCCAGAAGAGGTTGTGGTTGCTGTCGCCGTCCAGCAGGATCCAGCCGAGCATGCGGCTGAGGCTCTTCCCGTGCGCGGTCGCGGACGGTTCACTCGTGCCATAGAAGCCCGCCACGTATCCCAGCCCCGCCCACCAGGGGTGATACCAGGCCTCGCGCCCGGTATGCTGCACGGAGGCCCCGTAATGCGCGGCCAGCCCAGAGGCGAAATCCGTCTCGCCGCTGGCCGTGCCTGAGAGAACGTAGGGCCGCTCCGGGTCCACCGCGCGGGCCTCGTCGAAGACCGGCTCGTGGTAGCACGCGTTGCTGTACATCTGCCATTCCTTCACGTCGGCGTAGCGCGCGTTGGCGCCGCGGCCCAGGTACGGGTACGGCTTCGGTTCGGTGGCCGTCAGGAAGACAGGGCCGAAGAGTTTGCCCTCTTGATGCTCGTTGCCTCCGCAGGGAATCCGCAGAATCAGTTCGTTCTTGCCTGTCTTCAAGCTGGGAGCGCCGGCGTCCCCGCCGGCCTTGGTCCCCTCGGTGAGCCGGAGCGCGAAGGGTGCGGGATCCGCGTTGGCCGGCTTGTACGGACCGATGCTTTTGCCGTTCAGCCAGAGGCCCACGGAGCGTTTGCTGCGGATCATGTCCGCGCAGACGAGGTAGACCGTGTGGCCTGCGTTCTTCTTCAGCCAGTCGCCCGGATCGAACTCGACGCGATAGAATGCCGCGCCCCACGGCAGAAAGGCCTGCTGTTGCGCAGGCGCCATGGCCAGCGGCGACCACGCCCCTCCCCCTGCCCCCTCCCCGCCGCGGGAGGGGGAAAAGGGGAGGGGCGCCGGCTCATCGTCCGCGCCGCCGGCCTTCAGCCATTGCCAGTTGCTATCGAGACGCAGGCCGCCTTCGTCCAAAGCGCCGAAGAGGCCCTGAATGTCCGGGATCGCCACTTCGGACCAGTTCTTGAACCGCGACCCGTCTCTGTACCATCGCTCGCCGAGTGCTTTCAGGTCCACTTGTCTGGCGTCCCGCAGCCATGCGCGGAAGCCTTCCTGTCCGGTCGGCGAATAGTCCCAGAACTCCCCGGTGCGTTCGTGCATGCCGATTTCCGCGCCGGGCGCGCCCGCATAGATGTGCCAGCCGCCCAGCGCCGGATTTTTGGCGTAGCGCTCCATCGCCTTGCGCTGGAAGGCCAGTGCCCCCGCGCGCCGCTGCTCCAACGGCATCCACCAGCTCTCGAAATGCGCTCCCGCCGCGCCCGCGCCACCCCACGCGCCCAGCAGAGTTGTCGGCGACGGCTGCATCATCGAGGACGGGAACTCGTTGTGAATCCACAGCGGCACCTCGCCGCCTCCGGTAATCCCGGCCACGACCATGCCGCCCTGCCGCTCCGCTTCGCGGAGTTCGTACTCCGTCGAACAGAAGGTGAGCACGCCCGGGGCGGGGCACTGCGTCCAGACCCCCAAATCCTGGAACGCCAGGCCGCCCAATCCGAACTTCTTCGCGAAGGGCCAGTGGCTGGCCAGGCCCTCGCCATGCACGGAAGACATGGCGTGGGTGTAGAGTTTGAAGGCTTTGAGGTCGTAGAAATCGAAGTACGCCGGATACCGTTTCGCAGGCTTGAACTGCACGTCCGGACTCAGCAGCAGCGGCTGTTGCCGGAGGCGTTCGCCCAGGGCCGTTTCGTTCTCCGCGCCCGCCACGGCCACCTGCTTGCCGACGCGGCCCGCCACCACCCAGCCGTACGGCTCCCACGCGCGCGCCGAGACTTCTCTTGCGCCCACCTTGAGCGTCTTCCCGGCGACGCCGTCCCCCGCGTCCCAGAACAGGTC
>JBEKKG010000123.1:0-11805 GCA_050010835.1 Planctomycetota bacterium | reverse complement strand
GACTTTGCGCCCGACGTTGACGTCTTCGGCGAGATACACCGCGCCCATGCCGCCTTCGCCCAGCTTCTTAACCAGCTCGGCCAGTACAAGCTGCTTAAGAAGCTGGGCGAAGGCGGCATGGGCGCGGTGTATCTCGCCGAAGACGTCAACGTCGGGCGCAAAGTCGCGGTTAAAGTCCTGTCGCGGAAGCACGCCGAAGACCACGGCTTCCTCACGCGCTTCCGCCGCGAGGCGCAGGCCACGGGCAAGCTGAACCACGCCAACATTGTGTGCGCGTACACGGTGGGCGAGGACCGCGGCCTGCACTACTACGCGATGGAGTATTGCGACGGCGACACGCTGGACAGCATCCTCAAGCGCGAGGGCTTCATCCCCTGGCGCCCGGCCGTGAACGTGGTGCTGCAAATCGCGCGGGGCCTCCAGCACGCCCACGACCACAGCATCATCCACCGCGACATCAAACCGGCCAATATCTTCATCTGCAAGCCGCCTGGGAGCGCCGGCGTCCCGCCGGCCGGAGCCGGCAAGATGCCGGCGCTCCCAGAAGGCTTCGTCGCCAAGATTCTGGACCTGGGCCTGTCGAAGACCATTGGGGCGGAGTCGTCGTTCTACACCCAGACGGGCGTGGCCTTGGGCACGCCGCACTACATCAGCCCGGAACAGGCCAACGCGGACAAGAGCATTGACGGGCGCACGGACATCTACTCGCTGGGCGCGACACTCTATCATCTGGTCACGGGCGCAACGCCATTCCAGGCCTCCACGCCGATGGCCATAATGATGAAGCATATCAAAGAGCAATTGCCGAATCCCCAGGACCTCCGTGAAGACATCCCGGACGGCGTGGTCCAGGTCATCCAGAAGATGATGGCCAAGGCGCCCGCGGACCGCTACGCAAACTGCAAGGAACTGCTGGACGATCTGGAACTGCTGAATGACGGGAAGATGCCGTCGTCCCAGGCGATTGAGGAGGGGAAGTCGTCAATTGCCCTGCCGCGCCTGCCGCGCCGCGTGCCTATGGCCCCAAGGAGAACAACCGGACCGCAACAACCGATTGTGGGCCAGCGCAAGCGTGAGCCTGTAGGGCGATTCGCTGAATCGCCCGGGCGAGTTGGCAACTCGCCCCACGCGCCAGGCGAGCCAGCGACTCGCCCTACAGCGAAGTACATCGCCATGGGCGTGGGAGCGTTGGTGTTGATCGCCGCACTGGGCCTGGGCGCAAAGCGCGGCCTCTTCAGCCTTCCCTCTCCTTCGGGGGGAGAGAGTGGTGTGAGTGCGCACGCGGCCATCGAGAAGCAGGAAGCCGAAGCCGCGCGGCTGGGCGATGAGAAACGCAAGGCGGAGGCGGCTGCGAAAGCGCAAGCCGCGCCGCCGGTTGCACCGGCCCCTAAGGCCGAGACCGCGCAGGTCGAACCGAAGGCCGGCGAGACGCCGGTGGTACAAACCCAGACGCCGGCAGGGCTGGCCGGCGGGGCGGGCGAACTGCTCCTATTCGAGGACTTCGAGAAGCTCAACTTGCAGCAACTGCCGACTGGCTGGACGCTGAACGATCCCACCGGCGCTATCTCCATTGTGGATGAGCCGGGCCGCGGGAAAGTCCTGAAGATCAGCAATAAAGGCGGCAGCTATGCCAGGCTCAGTATTCCGCTCGATCCGGCGAAGGTGCGCGACCATACTGTGCGGATTTCCGCTTGGGCCAAGTTCCCAGGCAGCTACACACCACACCCGAATCCTGCCTTGTATTGGGCGCGCCCCAAATTCCAGCTCACATTCAAGGATAAGGAAGGCAAGGACCATTACCCTTGCGGCTACGAATTAGCACCGAACAAACCGGACTGGCAGATATACAAGAACCCAGGGAAAATTGACAAGGAGGCGCAGTCGGTAACGGTCTGGCTATCCGTTGATCTGGTGGCCGCAGAAGCGTTTTTCGACGACTTATGCGTGGAACTGGTTCCTGATTTGAACAGTCCGCCGCAAAGACCAAAGCCCGTGGCCGGCAATGCCGCCGGTGGAGGCCCGGCGGCCGGCGTGGTGTATCTCTCCGACCTGCCGGAGCAGGAAGTGCAGGTCCTCAATTACAAAGGCCGTACGCCGTGGGCGAAGAATGGCGGCGCCGGCGAATATCCGATTGTGGTGAACAAAGTCCCCTCTCCCAAGGGTCTCTTCATGCACCCTGCAAATGAATCGCCGTCGCACGTGGCCTACGCGCTGGATGGGAAGTACCAGACCTTCCAGGCCAGCGCTGCTATAAACGACTCTGCAGAGAACAAGACAGGGACCGCACTCACGTTCAAAGTTGTTGGCGACGGCAGGCTGCTCTGGGCGTCACAACCAACGAAGGAGACCGGCAAAGCGCAGGACTGCCGTGTGGACGTGGGCGGTGTCCAGAAACTTGAGCTGCTCGTCGAATGCCCCGGCCATGACGAATTTGCTCACGCCGTCTGGGTTGAGCCGCGGCTGACGCCCGTAGGCGCAATGCCGGCGCAGAACAACGTGCTCATATTCGAGGACTTCGAAAAGCTCAACTTGCAGCAACTCGCGGCAGAGCGTCCAGGCTGGAAGCTACGGGATGCGCGCAATTTCTCTATTGTGGATGAGCCTGGCCGCGGGAAAGTCCTGAAGGTCAGCACCCTCGGCGGCGGCTTGGCGGAGTTCACAATAGGGCTCGATCCGGCGAAGGTGCGCGGCCATACTGTGCGGATTTCCGCCTGGGTCAAGTTCCCCGGCAGCTTCACACCGGTCCCCACGGTGAATTATGCACACCCGCTAATCAACATGGTAGTCATAGACAAGGAAGGCAAGCCGCAATACCTCTGTGGCCTCGCCTTGAAACCGAACCAACCGGAGTGGCAGATGTACCAAGACCACGCCAAAGTTGACCAGGACGCGCAGTCGGTAGTGGTAAATCTAGCCATTTATGTGGTGGCCGCGGAAGTATTCTTCGACGACGTATGCGTGGAGGTGGACCCTGATTTGAACAGCCCGCCCCCGCGTCGCACCCCCGAGGCCATGCCGGCGGTGCAGGCTGGCCCCAGCGACCTGCTCCCGCCCGGCCTGGTGGCCAAATACTACGAGCATTCCGGCCCCGCGATGGCGCTGAACGACACGACGCCTAAATCGCTCGATACTTGCGTCGTGCAGAACGTAAACATCAAGACGAAGAGCGACCTGAAGGCCGCCTTCGGCCGCGAGGAGCACTTAGGGGTGCGGTTCCTGGGAGCAGTCAAGATCCCCAAGGACGGTGAATACACCTTCTACGTGAGATGCGACGACGGCGCAATCCTGCATGTCGGGAACGTACTGACTGTAGACAACGACGGCAGCCACGCCATGACTGAAGAGAGCGGCGCCGCTCAGTTCAAAGCAGGGCTGTGTCCTTTCAGGCTAAGCTACTACCAGGGCACCGGCGAGGCGGGCGTCATAGCCAGTTGGTCCGGCCCGAACCTGCCCAAAGAGGTGATTCCGCCGTCTGCCTTCTGCCATCAGCCAGAGCAGCAGAGCGCAATTCCGGGACTGGATCCCGCGGCTCTCGCGGCCCTCCCCAAGACCCAGGCGCTGGACCTCGGCGGCGGGGTGAAGATGGACTTCGTCTTGGTTTCGCCGGGCGAGTTCACTATGGGCTCGAATGACGGCCCCGACGAAGAGAAGCCGGCCCACAAGGTAAAGATCAGCAAACCGTTCTATATCGCCAAGTCCGAGACCACCGTGGCGCAGTTCCGCGCCTTCGCGGAGGCGGTCAAGTACCAGACAGATGCGGAGAGGGTCGGACGCGGGCAGACGCTGGTGGGGCACGAGTGGAAAGAGGAACTCGGAGTCAACTGGAGGAAGCCGGGCTTCCCACAGGATGATACTCATCCAGCCTGCTTGATCTCCTGGAACGACGCACAGCAGTTCTGCCACTGGGCGAGCAGTGTGGCGCAACTTGCCAAGTTGCGCTACAGCGTGCGGCTGCCCACTGAGGCCGAATGGGAATACGCCGCCCGCGGGCCGCAAAGCCCGCAGTTCCCCTGGGGCGACAAATGGGAAGGACCCGTTGCCAACGTCGGGGACGCCTCGCTGCGCAGAACAGGCTTCGATATGCGCTGGGGCGAGATCAAAGAGGACGATGGTTTCCCATTCACCGCGCCAGTAGGGTCGTACAAAAACGGTGTCAGTTGGTGCGGCGCTTACGACATGGTGGGCAATGTCTGGGAGTGGGTGCAGGACCTCTTCAGCGACAACTACTCCTACCTGCATGCGCCCACGGTTGATCCACAGGCCTTCGGCACGGGCACAGAACATGTGCTGCGCGGCGGGAGCTGGACTAATGGACGCCTCGCCGACTGCCGTGTGTCCACGCGCCACAAGTCGGGTCCCGGCTTGCGTAGCGCCAGTGTCGGGTTCCGCTGCGTGCTGGACTTGTCTCCGGCGTCCGCGCCGCCTGTCGTTCAATCTGCAACCACAAACTCGAAACCGGAAACCCCTCCCGCCCAAGCGGTGCCCGCCGACGTGGCGGCTTATGCCAAGGAGCACGGCTTGCAGCCGGCCATGTCTTTGGACCTGGGCGGCGGCGTCAAGCTGGAGCTGGTGTTGATCCCGCCTGGCAAGTTCTTCATGGGCAGCCCGGTGGCTGAACCTGGCCGCCCAGACGACGGCCGGGAAGACCCGCAACACGAAGTGACTATTTCCTCGCCTTTCTACATGGGCCGGCACGACGTGAGCGTGGCCCAGTTCCGCCGCTTCGTTGATACCAGGAAGTATGAAACGCGGGCAGACAAGTTGGGCGGCAACTGTCTGGTCAAGGGGGAGTGGAAGCTAATCCCGGGCGTCACTTGGAAGACGCCCAACTTCCAGCAGGAAGACAGCCAGCCAGTGTGCCTGGTTATGTGGCGGGATGCGGAGGAGTTCTGCAAGTGGGCAGCCACGTTCAACGGTCTGGCCAATATGTCGGTGCGCCTGCCGACTGAGGCGGAATGGGAATACGCCTGCCGGGCGAAGACGACCACCAGGTTCAATACAGGCGATACGGACAGGGACTTCAGCAGGGCGGCGTGGTTCAAGGGCAATTCAGGAGGCAAGACCCATCCGGTGGGCCAGATTGCCCCTAATGCCTGGGGGCTATACGACATGCACGGGAACGTCAATCAGTGGTGCAAGGACAGATGGCAGAGGGACTACTACAAAGAGTCGCCGCGTGCCGACCCGCCAGGGCCGAATGCCGGGGATAACCATGTGATCCGCGGCGGTTGTTTCAATGATGATTCGAAGAACTGCCGGTCGGCGCGGCGCGACTGCAAGTCCCCGCTTTACCGCGGTACGGACATTGGCTTCCGCGTAGTTATCGGTGCCGGGCGGTAGGACAGGCTCGTCAAAAACCTGCTGGACGCCATCTTGGAGAATGCGTACACTCCCGCCCGTAACAGGGACAGGAAAAGGAGACTCGCCATGACAAAACAGATGCTGGGCCTGGTCACGCTGCTCGTGTGGGCAGCCCTGCCGGTGCTTCGCGCCGCGGACGACGCCGAAGCGAACAAGGCCAAAATTCCGGGGTTGAAACTCTGGCTCAAGCTCGCCGAGCCGGAGGGCAAGAAGGCCAAGAACGCTGTCGAAAAAGGCGTGGACTGCGAGGTGGAAGGGGCCACCTGGGTCAAGGAAGGCAAGATCGGCGGAGCGCTTAGCTTCAGCGGAGACAACCAGTACATCCTCACGGCCGCCAGCCTGCACGAGGCGTTCGCGGAAGGCAACCTGACCATCGCCGTCTGGATCAACGCCAAGGGCGGCGGCGTCGTGGCGGATGAACTGGGGCAGCACGAACTTGAGGGCGGCTGGCATGACAGCCAGATCGAAGTCATGGACGATGGCGAGGTGAAGGTGCGCGTCTGGCAGTTGGACCCCCTCTCCATTGGCAAGGTCAAGCTGAACGAGTGGCACCACGTGGTCGTGCGCTTCAACGCCAAGACCCAGACGCTCGACGGCTGCGTGGACGGTGTCAAAGCCGCAGATAAGCAGACGGGCGAAAAACAGTGGCATGACGGCGGCGATATCTACTACGCCTTCGGCGCCGCCGATAGCACCAACTGCGGCCAAGGCGGCTTTTTCAAAGGCCAGATGTCCGACATTCGCATCTACAACCGCGCCTTGACTGACGACGAAGTGAAAATCCTGGCTGGCGTGCAGAAGTGAAGAGAGGCTTGAGGCTTGGGGCATGAAGCATTGGGCTTTGCGTCCTGACTGTGCAGCCCTAATGCTTAAAGCCTAAAGCCTAAGGCCTAACGTTGGTGGGAAGAGGCGGGTGAAGGAGCAGGGACAAGGCAAGCCTCCCGTGGCAGCGCAGGAGACGCGCCGCTTGCACGTTTTCTTTTCGGGCTTGGTGCAGGGAGTCGGGTTCCGCTACACAGCGCGCGCGGTGGCGCGCAGATTCGCGGTCAGCGGCTGGGTGCGGAACCTGTCCGATGGCCGAGTGGAATTGGCGGCGGAGGGCGTGCCGGAGGAGTTGGAGGCCTTTCTGGCGGCGCTGAGAGAGGAAATGGACGAATACACCCGCAACGTGGAACGCACTTGGGAGGCGGCCACGGGCGAATGGCGCAGCTTTGAGATAGCGTTTTCGTCTTAGCCACAGAGGACACAGAGAACACAGAGAAGGGATTTTGGATTTTCTCCCGATTCATCGGGATTCGATTGCACCGCCTGACATGCTGAAATCGAAAATCCAGAACTCTTTCTCTGTGTCCTCTGTGTCCTCTGTGGCAAGAAGGGGTTGTAGTATTAGGCAGTTCGAGGAGGCTTTCTTCGCGATGCTCAGGAGTCCGGTCCGCTGGAAAGCACACGTTGCGCTGGCGCAGGGGCTGCTCCTGGCCGCAGCGTCCGCAACCCTCGGCGCCACCGAGGCGCCCAAGGACCTGCTGCCGGGCGACTTGGAGGAGAAGAAGGAAAAGATCGAGGAACCGCCGCTCAAGTATTCAGCCTGGTGCGCGTTCCGCGACCTCAGCGACACCCGCCCGCCGCGGAAGGAAGACCCGCGCAAGGATTATACGCGCGCGGCCGCGGAGGGCTGGAGCGGCTTCGCCAGGCGCGGGCAATGGGCGAACATCGTCCTGGAACTGAAGAACACCACGGAAAAAACCGAATACAGGGGCACTGCCAGCATCGAGTTCGACCCGGTCAAGGAAAACGATCGGGGTGAGAAGCCTTATCAGACCCACTACCGCCAGGAGTTCGACGTCGGGCCGCAGACCGTGAAGCAATACAGCTTCAGCGTGCTGTGCCCCGAAGACGGCTGGACCGGGCCTGTCCCGGTCTCCATTACGGCCAACGGCCGGGGTTTTGATGTCCGCCTCGTGACGTTGCACGACTTGGATGCGGGCGGGCAGGATTTCGTCGTGGTCGTGTCGGAGTCTTCCGGCGCCTTCCGGCACCTCGCCACCAAGAAGGGCGTGGATTTGGGTCTGGACGAGAGCCAGCAGCATGAACGCATGGTGGCAGTGGTGGAACCGCAGGAACTGCCGTCCCGCTGGCACGATCTGACACTGGCCAACTTGATCGTGATTGACGGCCCGCCGCGCGAACAGCTCACCGGCGCCCAATGGGAGGCGCTGAAGTCCTATGTGCAGGCGGGGGGGCAGGTGCTGATCACCGCCGGGAAAGACCCGTCGCGGCTGAAGGGCCCTGTCGAGGACCTCGCCGGCATCACCGTGCGCAGCATGATCGAGGTGTCCGCTCTGGATGGCGGGGAGAACGAGGGCCTCAACTGGAAACCCAGAGACCCCACCTGGAAGCTGCCGATGCTGGACGTTTCCGTGAGCCCCAAAGGCAGCCCGAAGGTGCGCTATAGCCTGGCCGCACGCAAGGTCGAGATGTGCTCGCGCTCCTACGGCTTGGGCTCCGTCACGTTCCTGCCGTTCTCGCTCAGCGATCCGCGTCTGGAGAACTGGGCCGGCCGCGCGCTCATCCCCTTGAAGATCCTCGAGGACGCGCGTGGACGCCGGCTGTTCGTCAACACTACCGCGGATGACGAGTTTGGATCGGTGCGGCCCACGGGGCTGGGCAACCCCTATCCATCCCGTTACATTCAGCCCGACGCGGAGCGGCATCAGACCCTGATGGGCTTGCGGCATGCGCTGGATGAGGCGTTCGCTGTCCACACCGCCGTGCAGCCGCCGAAGAACAGCATGGTCCTGGAGTTCCTGCTGTTGTATCTGCTGTGCGCCGTGCCCGGCAATTACCTGCTCTTTGGCTGGCTGCGGCGGCGGGAGATCGCCTGGCTGGCAGTGCCCGTTTGGGCTGGGACTTTCAGCGCGATCGCTTATGCAGTGGGCTACATGGGGCAGACGGGTGAGCTGACGGTCAATGAAGTGTCCTTGCTGGAGGCCGCCGCGGGGCAGGACGTGGCCATGGCCCGGACTTTCGTGGGCCTGTATGCGCCGCGCCGGGGCGACTACCGCATCGAGTTCCCGCAGGTCAAAGTCAGCGCGGAGGAAACGTTCGACCTGCAGGCCGGCCCGGGGCAACTGATCAACCCCTCTTGGAGCGAAGCGCGGGGGTTCGACTTTCCGCAACTTTACCTGGCGGAGGACGGCCAGAGGCTGACCGTGGAGAAGCTGCTGGTCCAGCAACGCTCCACGCGGCGGCTGGAAATCGTCCATCGCGCGCGCCTCGGCGGCGGGCTGGATTTGACCGTGCGGCGCAGCAAGAACGCCGAGCCCGACGCGCTCGACATAGACCTCCACAACAACACCGGACTCACGCTCTATTACCCCGTGTATATCCACGAAGGCAAGGCCTACCCGTTGGGCGCCACCCAGGACAACGTGCTCCCTCCGGGAGAAGGCAAGAAGTTTCTGGGGCTGACCGCCAGCGGCGGAGTGGACCCCAATCAAGCCTTCTTCGGGAGGATGATCGTGCTGTCGTCCGCGCATGGAGTCCTGGAGCGCACCTGCGCCACGGCACTTAACGAGTACGTCCGCAACCAGACCGGCAAGTTCAGGCAGGGCCTCATCTGTGCGTGGGTCGAGAACGAGAAAGGCATCCTGCCCGTCAAAATCGCAGAAGGCCGGCGCGAGGCCAGGGAACCCAAGACCCGAGGCTTGTCCATGCTCCTGGTCCCGGTCACAATCAAGACGGACGTCTCGGCGAGCGGGAAACTGGCCGGCGAACTCAAGGTCAGCTATGTTCCGAACAGCAACGCCACCGGCCAATGGATGCCAGTCTCTGACTCCGGCAGCATACCGTTGACGCGGGACCAGAGCCCTCCAGCGCAGCCTTATAATGCTGCGCAGCCGCCCATTCGAGTGGTCGCGTGTCTGAAGGTTGATTTGCCCCCCAACTACCGCGATCTCGACATCGCGGGCCTGCAACTACATTTGCGGTTCAAACTGGCTGCCGTGCGCCCCAAGATCCTCAAACCGCCTTCGCAAGCCCCCGCTCCGGCGCTGGACGGGGAACTGCGAGCTGAAGTGCGGATGCCCGGCAACAATGAATGGTCGGAGATCTACAACCATCCGGAGGCGAAGATCAAGAGCGACAAGAGCATTACAATCGTGCTGCCGTGGGGCAATTACCTTGCCGTGTCGAATGGCGTGATGGTTGTCCGTCTGTACTTCACACCCACCGGCGCTGCGCAGGCGGCCAAGGAGCCGTTGCAGTTGCAGGAGGTGGAGTGCAAAGCGAGGCAGCCTTAAACGGGTGACAGGTGGCGGGTGACGGGTGGCAGGCGGGACGTGGCGCGTGGTGCGTTCCATACTTCCCATGCTTCCCATTCTTCCCATGTGTCCCACAGCATAATGGGTAATTCTAGCGCATGATACAGATACGCGGATTCGTGAAGCGCTTTGACAGTTTTGTCGCGGTGGACCACCTCGACCTGGACATCGAACAGGGCGATGTGTTTGGGTTTATCGGCCCCAACGGCGCGGGGAAAACCACCACCATCCGTTTTCTCGCCACGCTGCTCAAACCCACCGCCGGCCAGGCCCACATCAACGGCTATTCGGTCACCAAGCAGGTGGACGACGTGAAGCGTTCCATAGGTTTCATGCCGGACACGTTCGGCGTCTACGACGGGATGAAGGTGTGGGAGTTCCTGGATTTCTTTGCCACGGCCTATGGCCTGCCCCGCAGCAAGCGGCGGGCGCTGATCGAGGACGTGCTGGAGTTGGTGGACCTGACGAGCAAGCGCGACACGCTGGTCAACGGCCTGTCGCGCGGCATGCAGCAGCGCCTGTGCCTGGCCAAGACGCTGGTCCACGATCCGCCGGTGCTGATTCTGGACGAACCGGCTTCGGGGTTGGACCCGCGCGCGCGGGTGGAGATGAAAGCGCTGCTCAAGGAACTGCAACGGATGGGCAAGACGATCCTGATCAGTTCGCACATTCTGCCGGAGCTGGCCGACTTCTGCAATAAGATCGGGATCATCGAACGGGGCCGGCTCCTGGCGGCGGGCCCGGTACAGGACGTGATCCATTCCATCCGCCAGAACCGGGTGATTGAGATTGTGGTGGCCGGGCAGACCGAGGCCTGCGAGGTGACGCTGGCCCACCATCCGCAGGTGCGCAACCTGACCTTCGCGGAGAACCGCTTCAAGTTCGAGTTTTCAGGCAACGATGACGACGTGGTGACGATGCACAAGCACTTGATCGAGCAGAACATCCCGCTGGTGTGGTTCAACGAGATCGAAGCGGACCTGGAAGAGGCGTTCATGAAGATCACCAAGGGCTTGGTGGCGTAAGTTGCGGCGAGGCCGCAGGCGGTCTTGGAATGTGCAAACAAAAAGAACAGCGTTGGCGCGAAGCTCCTGGATTTGCCATGAAAGCAGGGGTATAGTGGGGACGGAGGCTCGAATATGGTGACCGCGTTGAAGCAGATTGTGACTGTGCAGCCTGGCGGAAGGGTTGAGCTAACCTCGGCTGAGTTGAAGCCTGGCGCCCAAGCTGAAGTAATCGTACTTGTGGATCAACAGGCCAAACCCGAGGCGCCCAACCTGATGGGACTGGGGGCCAGGAACCCTTTTGCTATTCTCCTCAACGTGCCCAAGGGCGGGTGCTTCAAGAGTGCAGCCGAGATAGATGCCTTTATCAGAAGCGAGCGTGACGCATGGGACTGCTAGAAGCAATCACTGGCCCTGCGGTTTACCTGGACACAAACATCTGGATTTACGCGGTGGAAAAGCCGGCAGAATACTATGACCATCTCGTACCGCTATTTAAGGCCCTCCAGCGCGAAGATCTGCGGGCCGTCACGAGTGAACTTACCTTGGCTGAGACGCTGGTCAAACCTCTGATGGATGGGAATGTGGCCGTCCAGGATGCCTACCTGCAAGCAATCAGGCCCAGCAGTGGCCTGGACGTAATGCCAGTGTCGCGCGAAGTGCTCGTGGAGGCGGCACGGCTGCGTGCCAGCACCAGGATGAAGCTCCCAGATGCAATCCACAGTGCCACCGCGCGGCTGAGACGATGCTCATGCCTGCTGACAAATGACGACAAGGTTGTGGTCCCAGGCGTCCCAGTGGTAGTCTTGTCAAAAGTGATTAGAACGTGAGAGTCTAGCGACCATGCCCAACGGCGTTGAACCCGTCGCCAAGCCAATCCAGGCCCCCGCTCGCTCGGCGGTGCGGAGCGGCTTGGCGGACGATGTCAGCCTTGCCGACAGGCTCTTTCTGGCGATAGAGAACCCGTCGTTGCGCCGCGAGTTGCTGACCGCGTTGCGTTCCAACAAAGCTTTCGTGCTCCAGTTCGTCTTCCTGCTCGCGCTGGGGACCGTGGTCTACGTGGCCTGGCCGAAGGGGCTGGTGTCCACGAGCGCGGAACTGGCGCGCAAGCTCTTCCGCAC
>JBEKKG010000122.1:0-11808 GCA_050010835.1 Planctomycetota bacterium | reverse complement strand
TTCCGATGAATGGCCGCTGGATCTTGACCCACATCTTCGAGTTGATGAGGTCTTTCGAGTCATCCAGCAGGAAGAAGGCGTCCCTCAAATCCTGCCCGGTGGGGAGCTTGCGTACCCGTTTCCCGAGCATGTGGTATTCTCGCGCGAAGCCCTTGTAGAAGATGTACACCTTGTCGAAGGAGTCCGCGGTCACATAGACGGTGACCTCGAGGCCCGGGTCAGTGGCGGCCAGCCGCTGGGCGTCCGTAGTGGCAGCCTGGTCGATTTTCGCCCCTCGATAGCGCTTGAATTCCTGCCCAAAAGCAACTCCCAGCAGACTCAGAAGAACGAGGATTATCAGGCGATAAACCCGTTTGGTCATGTGAGCACTCCGTGAGAGAAGGATACCGCTCAAACGTGGCTTGTGGCAAATGTTTCATTCGCCTCGCAGAATACGATGACAGCCGGCGTCATGGCGCGGTGAGCCACCCTAGGGCAACCGGGGACAGCCTGGGCCGTCCCAACTGCGGACGGCCGAGGCTGTCCTCGGTTGCGGGCGGCGGGGGTTCACAGTGTGAATCTGGGGCACAGGTCCGGCGGCGGCAAGCCGCTGGCGATACAACATGTTGTAGATGGCAGCAGAATTGCTCATTGGGGGCGGCATGAGACACCTTTGGGTCGCTGCGCTGCTCGGGGCAGCGGTGTTGTTGGCTCGGGCCCAGGAACCGGAGGCCAACGTCAACGAGCGCTACAGCGTCGAGAGCGCCGAGATCTCCGGCGCCGACCAGTCCAAGCTGGACCAGCCGGTTCGCGACGACCTGCGCAAGCTGGTGGGACAGAAGTTCAGCCAGGAGAAGCTGGAGGAACTCTCGAAACTGATTCGCAAGGCCTTCCCGGGCCGCCCGGTTTCCATCCAGGTGAGCCGCGGCAGCACGCCCGAACAAGTGAAGGACGACGACCTGAGCGTCTTCGATCCCACCCAGAACCCCAATTACCGCCGGCAGCAAATGGCCCGCGCCGGCGGCCGGTTAAAGAAGAACGCAGGCGAAGAAGCGAAGAAAGAGATGGTGGTGTTGATGCAACTCATGCGCGTCCGCATCCCGCTCACCGGCAAGGACGCCACCGCAATTACACTCGAAGCCGAGGCGATGAAAGCCAAGATCAAGCCGGAGGTCGCCAAGTTTCTGGAGAAGAAGAAAGAGGCCAAAGAGGGCGAGGAAGCCGAACCCGATATGGAGGAGATGAACCAGTACGGCCAACAGCAAGGCGGACCGGTCTTCTTCTCATTCTATGCCACGGTCAAAGAAAACGTGCGCTCCGATGCCCTGGCGGACGCGATCAAGAAGGCCACGGAAAGCGCCAACGCCGCCGCCAAGCTGCTGAACAAGACGGCCGAATTGCACTCGCTGGGTCTCAGCCAGGACTTCAATAACCAGTACTACAACCAGTACTACAACGAGTACAACCAATACAACCGGTACGGCGGCCGGTTCAACATGCCCAAGAGCGACGAGCTTTACTCGCAGATTCCGGCCATGGCGGTGCAGGCCGCCATCTCAGCTACGTTCTTGCTCAAGTAGGCCGGGTTCTTCACCACAGAGGACGCAGAGGAACGCAGAGAAAGAACAACTGAAACAACCGTAAATCCTTTCCTATGAATCTCCTCTGCGTCTCTGCGGTGAATTAGTCAAGGAAGCGAACAATGGCCGGAGCACGTGTTGCTCTTCTCCTGACCTTGCTGCTGGCGGCGGGCGTGTCCGCAGGCGAGTTGGAACCCACTGTGACCACGAATGCCACAGGGACCGCGCCACTGAAGCCGGAGTCCCTGGAGCTAATCGTCGCGCTGAAGGCCGCAGGCCCGGATGGCGGAAGCGTCGTGGCGGCGCTCAAGGACCTGCGTGAGCGTGCGGCCGCGAAACTCCAACAGGCGCTGGGCGTGGGCGCGCAGCAGATCGAGAGCGGTGAGCTTGCGGCGCTGGAGAGTCCGCCGCCGCGCAACGGCAAGAAGGCCAAGGAGCCGCCGGCCTGCATTCTGGGGCAGGAATTGCGCGTCCATGCGCCGCTGAAAGGCGAGAACACGGCTGCGCTCGCACTCGAAGCCCATGCGCTGCAGCGCAAGGCGGCGGAAGCGCTGGAGAGCTTCAAGCGCACGCCTGCCGAGGGCACTGAGGCCGCTCACGGCCGTCTGGCGAAGAAGAATGACGCTGCGGCCGCCAAACCGCCTGGAGCCCTGGCCTATGCCTCCCTGCAGGTGCGCTGTTTCTTCTACGCGCCGCTCACAGGGGAGGTGCGTGCGGCGGCAGTGCGGGACGCGTTACAGAAGGCAGAAGCGGAAGCCCAGAGCGCCGCGAAGCTGCTGGGCAAGTCACTGGCGCTGCTGAGTCTGACGATTGACGCTGCGGCGCAAGCGGCGGAGGGTGAGGATCAAGAGGAAACGAGCGTCACCACTTCCGATGACGATGAAGGCACAGAGGACGAAGCGGAACCGCAACCTGTGGCCAACGATCAAGAGTCCGCGGCTGCGCCCGACGACACGGCGGTCCGCTCCCGTTCGCCCAATCTGCGGTTCTCCGTTGAGCTGAAAGCGGAGTTCCTGCTCAAGTGACCGAGCAGCGATGTGCCAGGGGAGCCTGTATGCGCCGGTGGTGCGCGATTTTCGCTATTGTGCTCTGCCCTGCCGTGGCCGGGGAACAGCCCGCGCCGGGGCGGGCCGTCCAGGTTGATCCCGCAGCCAGGCTGGCCGGCGCCGGTCCGCTTACGGTAACGGAGCGCGAGGCGCTGCTGAACCTCTTCTACCGGGTGAATCTCGCCGACTTCGAGGGGCGGGAACAGGCGCGCGCCAAGCTGGTCGAGTATGGGCCGCGGGCGCTGAGTGTCGCGCGCGAACTGGAAACCAGCGAGGAGATCGAGATCCGCGAGTTTGCGCGCCGCTTCGCCACGGAGATGGCGTTGGAGTACCGCGGCTACCTGCCGGTATCGCCGTCCCTCCTGGAGTTGCTGGAAGGGACGCAGCGCGTGTTCATTGGCAAGCGGGAGAGTTTTGCGGAAGCGTTCCGGCGTTTTGCGCGGGACGCCGGACTGCGCGCCATCTTCAAGGACCGCAGCGTGCCGGAGGTAGTCCTGGGCAGCGGAAAGACTGTGGAGTTTCAGGCGAGCGTCGGCGAGGCACTGCAACAGCTTGTGGGGCCGGCCGGGCTGGCGGTGGTCGCGCGCGGGGCGGCGCTGGTGCTGTTGCCACCGCAGCAAGCCGCGGAACTGCGCCGCCAGCAGTGCACACTCCAGATGGACTCGCTGGGCCTCTCCAGGCCGGCGGCTGACCGGTTGGCGCGCGCCGTGGAAAGCTGGTTGCCGCCGGACAGCGAGGCCAGCGCCACGGAAGCGGGGCTGCGTGTCCGCTCCAACGAAGCCGGTGTGCGTATCTGTGCCCGCGCCATCGCACTGCTGGAACCAGAGAGCGCCGCTGCGCAATTCCCGAAGAGCCCGGCCACAGGGGGGCTTTTCGACCGTCTGGCGCGTCCGGTCGGCGAATTCGTTCTGGCCAGCGAAGAAGTTTCCGCGGCGGTCACACGCCTGCGCCTGGCCGGCCATCCGGTGGAGATGGCGCGTGCGCAGGGCGGCGGCGAGCAGCCGCGGGCGACGCTGGATCTGCGCGGCGTGCCCTTGGGGTTGTGCTTGAACTGGCTGGCTGCACGCTGCGGCACCAGCCTGCAGTTCACGTGCGAAGCCGAGCCCCCGGCCATCGCGATCAGCCGGCCCAGTTCCGTGATCGAGCCGCTCCCGCCCGACTGCGTGGGCGGAACCGGCGCAGGGTTTCTGTTCCGGCCGGAAGACGCCGCCGGCCCCAGTGAGGCGGACGAGGCGGTGGCCC
The DNA here is from genome assembly GCA_050010835.1 of Planctomycetota bacterium. Classification (GTDB taxonomy): domain Bacteria; phylum Planctomycetota; class SZUA-567; order H5-PLA8; family H5-PLA8; genus JAPLOD01. The sequence goes on along the minus strand of JBEKKG010000122.1, from coordinate 7,961 downwards.
GGCGCATCCGCGCCGCGTTGTCGGACCACTGGGCCTTGTACCCGTGCCCGGCGCGCGAGTATGCCCTGCTGGTGTGGAACCGCAGGGCACTGGTGCGCGGCCCGGCGGCGCTCGTGGCGCAGACGCTGAGTCTTCTGGAGCAATGGCGCAAAACGGGTACTGCGCCGGCAGCGCAGTGGCGCGCGGCCATCGAGGCGCGTTTGAAAGCCGAAGTGCGGTGGAGCGGGGACGCGGGCGCGGCCACATTGCTGGGGCAACTGCGCGAGGCTACAGGGCTGAACCTGCTGTTGGAAAGGGACGAGCAGGGCCAGGCGCTGCGGTTCGAACTGGCGGCGGCCGAGGCGCATTTGCTGCCAGAGGGCAGCTATCCGGCCGAAAAACTCTTGGACAAGTTGTGCGCGCTGCTGCAGGCCCGCTGGGCCGTGCGCAACGGAGTGATCGTGCTGAGCAAAGCCGGTGGTGAAGAGGTGAAGAGGTGAGGGGTGAAGAGGTGAACGGGTGAACAGCGTCACCACGTCATCTCTTCACCCCTTCACCCCTTCACCCCTTCACTTCTCCCCAATACAGTAAAGATTCTGCTCCCCGCGGATGTAGATGCGTGCGCCCTCGAAGATCGGGGTAGCGAGGGTGGTCTCGTGGCGCGGGCCGTCCCAATGGCCCCGCTCCCAGCCCTCCCAACCCTTGGGAAAAACATAGTCGAGGTTGTTCTTCGCGAGCAGCTTGTACTCGCGCCCGGGCTCCAGCACCAGCGTGCAGCCGGCGTTGTCCGTCAGGTAGATGTGCTGGCCGGCCATAACCAGGCTGGCGCCAATGCCCGTGCCATAGGTCTTGCGGTGAAAGCCGTTCTTGAAGTCACAAGGCAGTTGTTTCGTATAGACCAGTTCGCCCTTCTGCATGTCCGTGACCGAGAACTTCCCCCAGTTGCCGACGACGTAGAGCAGGCCGTCGTGGTAGAGGGGCCCTGCCGTGTAGTAGTCGCTGGTAGGCTCCCACTTCTTGGATGGGTCCGCAGGCCCGGGCAACTCGACAGTTTTCAGCGCCGTTACTTTCAGCCCGTCGGGGCCTTGGGCCTCGCACCGAAACCCGCACGTTTTCCAGGTCATGGCGATGAAGTACAGTTCGCTCCCGTGCAGCACCGGCGTCGTCCCGATGAAGAGCTGCGCATTGAACAGGCTCTTGCCGTCGGACACGCGGACAAACTGGTTGCCAATGGCAGCGAAGTCCTGGCCGCCAACCTTGAAAGGCACCATAGCGTAGCTCTGGCCGCCGCGCGCGTTCGCCAGAGGCACGCACCAGAGTTCCGCGCCAGTCTCCGCGTTCAACGCCCGCGGACCGTAGACCAGCAGCTTGCTGCCGGCCAGCCCCGGCGAAGTCGGGTCGCCATGTTCGCCCCAATTGTCCGCGCAGGAATAGAACTTTGTCCACTGGAGGTTGCCGTCCAGGTCATAGCAGCCGGTGACGCCGCTGCCGGACATGAAGTAGACATGCTTCCCGTCCGAGCAAGGAGTAGCGCCAGTGTAGCCCGACCAGCTTTCCACATACATATCCGGCGGCAGCCTATACTTCCTTTCTGCCTTCTTGAGGAGGTCATTGATCTGGTGCTGGAGGTCGTGCTTCTGTTTCAACAACTGGGGCGACGGCCCCTGCGTAACATAGGCGTCATTTACTTCCTGCAGCTTGGCCAACAAGGGATCCAGCGCGCCCAAGGCGGGATTCGCGTTCTTCTCTTCTGCCGTTATCGCCACTTGCGGGCCATGTGAGCGCAGCCAGAGGATTTTCCCATCCTTCTTATCCAGGCAGAGCAGGTCATAGGGCTCGGAGCGCACGAAGATCCTGCCGCCAACGATGATTGGCGTGGCCCAGCTATAGCAGGGGAGCCTGGTCTCCCAGACGATGTTGGTCTTTTCGCCCTTGTCAGTCCTGGCCCATGTAGTTGGCGGAGTGGCCCCCGGATAGTGCCCCGTGCCGTCACCCCGCCAGCCGATAGGCCGCTCAGGCGTGGGCTGGAAGTCCGGCGCGCCCAACGCGGCTGGGGCCTGGCCCTCCGGCGCTGCCTCGGCACCCACCGCGTCTCCGCCGCCAGGAAGCGGAAGGGCCAGTGCCGCGCTTGCGGCCAGCACTGCCAACCCAACGATGCCGAATCCAATCCTCATCGTTTCCCGAGGTATCCTTGAACGGCCTGCGCCGTCTGAGCCACCAGGTTCTTCAGCGGCTCAAGGAGCGCGCCCGCTTGGGGAAGTTCGCCGGCAGCGGCCTTCCGCTCGATTTCAAGGCAGACGTCCCGCAGCGCGTGCGCCGAGATAAGGATGGCCTCTCCCTTGAAGTAGTGCGCGGCCGCCCGCAACGCTTTGGCGTCGCCCCTGCTCCAGGCTTCCGTCACGTTCGCGAGCGCCTTGTCCTTGCCGTCCAGGAAAAGCTGCAGCACTTCGCGCATCAAGCCTTCATCCCCCCCGACGCGGTCCTCAAAACTCGCGGCATCCAGCATCGGGGCGACAGGCTTTTCCGTCCGGCTCTCAGTATCCATCTTGCAGCTCTCCCGTGATTCATCTGTAACCTTTCAGTCCGAGCCGCGACCGTGAGGGAGTCCCGAAGCCTCGGGACTTGCTCACGCGCGCGGCTCGGAGACTGAACGCGCCTTCATCCCAAGTCGTCAGGATGCACCGTCCCCAGCACGGCGCAGTTGCGGCCGCCGTCTTTTGCTTTGTACAGGGCCTCATCGGCCGCCGAGAGCAGTTTGTCGAGTTTCGCCTTCTGCCCTTTGCGCAAGGCCACCACCCCCAAGCTGAGGGTTAGAGGGATGGCGGCCACTGAGGTCTGCAGCGGGTGCCCCGCGAACATGCCACGGATCCGCTCGGCCATGTCCATGGCCTGGGGGTCCTCGCAAGCCGGGGCCACCACCAGGAACTCCTCTCCGCCGTAACGTCCGACCGAATCGTAGGGACGCAGCGCTTCGCAGATCCGCCGGGCCGCCTCCTTGAGCACCTCGTCCCCAACAAGGTGGCCGTACGAGTCGTTGACGCGCTTGAAATAATCCAGGTCCGTCATGAGGACCGCAAGGGCGGTGTCCTGGCGCTGCGCACGCTCAAGTTCCCGCCCCAGGGCATCGAAGATGCCGCGGCGATTCCAAATGCCGGTGAGCGCATCATGCGTGGCTTGCTCACGCAGGCGTTCCTGGGCGGCCACGAGTTTGTTCTGCAAGCCAATGATGCGCTGGGCAGCCCGAACACGGGCCTGGAGTTCCAGGTGGTGGGCAGGCTTGATAATGTAGTCGTCAGCCCCCGCGTCCAGGCCCTCGACTACGTCGTCGTGCTGGCTCCGCGAGGTAAGCATGATGAAATGGATGTACCGTTCGGTGGACCGCTTGCGGATCTCGCGGCAGAGATCAATCCCGTCCATCTCGGGCATCATCCAGTCCGCAATCACCAGTTGGAGGTCGTTCGAGGCTTCAAGTATGCGCAGGGCTTCGTGGCCGTTGAGGGCTTTCAGAACGTGATGGCCCGCGCGCGCCAGCATGGCTTCCAGCAGACGGAGGTGAATCGGGTCATCGTCCACTATCAGAACCTTAGCCGGACCGATTGGCTCGCCCGCCCAGGCGCGGCCAAGCGCCTGTCCACCGTCCTGTTCAGGAGGTCCGTCACCCATTCATGTACCCCCCGCACTCCACACGTTCCACCCCCTGTATATTGGCAAGCCAGGGCGCCAAAGTCCAGCAACTAACAGAACAACAAACCAACAGCAGAACAAGGGAACAGCTCGAACCTCAACAGTCTGTTGCCAACAGCGCCCTAAGGCCATAGATTATCCGGGTTGGCTTCCGCGAGAGAACCGAAGTCTTTGTTTGTGAAAAAGACCTTCTGTTCCCGCAGGCAGGGTGTGTGTTGACCTTGAGCGCAGAAAAAGAGACCGTTACCCCCAGAACATTGCGGCAAGCGGCTGCCTTGAGCGGCGTGGGCCTGCATTCGGGCCTGCGCGCGACCGTGCGCCTCTGCCCTGCGCCGCTGGGCACGGGGATTCTCTTTGTGCGCACCGACCTCGCCGGCCGCCCGTCGCTCTCGGTCCGGGACGGCGATGGCATCTCTGCGCCTTTCCGCACGGCCCTGCGGAACGGCGCGGCGGAAGTCCATACTGTCGAGCATCTCCTCTCGGCCTTGTGCGGCCTGGGGATTACCGAGTGCGTTATTGAGATTGACGGCCTGGAGGTGCCGGGAATGGATGGCAGCGCCCGCGAGTTTGTGGCGGCCATTCGCCAGGCCGGCATCCAGCCGCTGGCCGGCGCGGGCATCCAGCCGCTGGCCGTGCGCGAGCCTGTGCAGTTGGTGGACGGCGGCGCCACAATCACGGCGTTGCCTTATGCCCACGGCCTCAAAATCAGCTACACGCTCGACTACCCCGGCCAGCCTCTGGCCCAAGGCCGTTATGAGTTGGAGCTGAACGAGGAGCTTTACGCGAAGGAGATCGCGCCCGCGCGCACGTTCGTCCTCAAGAAGGACGCTGAGGCCCTGCGCGCGGCGGGGCTGGGCAAGGGCGCCGATTATCAGAACACGGTGGTCGTCGAAGGCGCGCGCGCGCTGGAGACCGCATTGCGCTTCGACAACGAGCCGGTACGGCATAAAATCCTGGATCTGCTGGGCGATCTGTGCCTGCTGGGATGCCCCTTGCGCGCCCACATCGTGGCTTCTTGTTCGGGCCACAAGATCAACCGGGCGCTGGTCCTGCGGCTGCGCGAGCTGCTCCAGGGGCCGCCAGACCGGAGCGCGGAGACAAAGGAGGAAAGAGCGGCGATGCAACTGGACGTCAACGCCATCAAGGCCATTCTGCCGCACCGCTACCCCTTTCTGCTGGTGGATCGGGTCGTGGAGCTGGAACCGGGCAAGCGCGTGGTGGGCCTCAAGAATGTGAGCGCCAATGAGAGCTTCTTCCAGGGGCACTTTCCCGCGGAGCCAGTCATGCCCGGAGTGCTGATTCTGGAAGCGCTGGCCCAGCTTTCCTGCGTTCTGGTGTTGCGGGACCTGGGGATTCCAGGCAGCATTGCTCTTTTCACGGGCGCGGATAACGTGTCCTGGCGGCGCAAGGTGGTGCCGGGCGACCAACTGCGCCTGGAAGCCGAAGTGGACAAGCTGCGCCCGCCCTTTGGTCGGATGAAGGCGAAGGCCACTGTGGACGGTGAATTGGCTTGCGAGGCGCTGATCAAGTTCATGATCCAGATGCCGGAGAAGAAGTGAAAGGCCGTTCACCCTCTCCCCACAGGGGAGAGGGTAGGCGAAGGGACCGCTGAACACTGCCCATGCGTAATATCCATGCTACCGCCATAGTTGATCCCAAGGCGCTGGTCGCCGACGGCGTGGCCATCGGTCCGTATTCCGTGATCGGGCCGGACGTCACGATCGGCGAGGATTGTGTAATCCATAACCACGTCACAGTCACGGGCCTCACGACGTTGGGCAAGGGCGTGCAGCTCTTTCCCGGGGCGGTGGCGGGGGAGGCGCCGCAAGACCTCAAGTACAAGGGCGAAAAGACGACGCTGAGCGTGGGCGACGGCACGGTCATCCGCGAGTGTGCCACGTTGCATACCGGCACGGCCCTGGGCGGCGGGCATACCGCCGTCGGCCGGAACAACCTCATCATGGCTTACGTGCACATTGCCCATGACTGCCAGTTGAAGGACAACATCGTCATCGCCAACTGCGCGCAGCTTGCGGGCCACGTGCGGGTCGAGGATTACGCCCGCATCTCCGGCCTCGCCGCATTGCACCATTTTGTGCGCATCGGGACGTGTTCCTTCGTGGCCGGTTGCGCCAAACTGTCCATTGACGTGCCGCCGTTCACGCTGGCCGACGGCCACCCCGCGCGCATCCGCGGCCTGAACCGTGAGGGGCTCAAGCGCCGCGGCTTGTCAGACGCCGCCATGCAGGCTCTGAAGGAAGCGTATCGCTTGTGCTACGACAAGGAACTGCCGCGCGAACAGGCCTACAAGGAAATCAGCGCCCGCGGCTACGACAAGGTGGCAGAAGTGGCGCTGTTCGTTGAGTTCCTCCGGGCCGTTGCCGGAGGCAGGCACGGGCGGGCGCTGGAGGCGGAACGCGAAGTGCTGCCGGCTGAGGAACGGGACGGCCGGCTGGGCTACAAAGCGCCACAGGCCTAGGATGAACTAGAGACGCGGGGACGCGGGGACAACTGACTATCTGAGCCGCGCGCGTCAGCAAGCGGCAGGGGCTCGGAATGGCAAGGAGAGACGAGCAGGAAATGAACAGGTTATCTCAGGCATCCCGCGTGGCCCAAGTGGCCGCGCTTGTTCTGCTTTGCGTTGGTTGTGGCGAGGGGGGCCCCCAGTACGCCGGGCCTGCGCTGCCTTACACGCCCGAGCCGCCCAAGGTCAAGCAGCCTAACCCAATTGTGGCCCTCATCACCAGCGAGGGCAGGATAGAACTGGAGCTGTTCGAGGATGACACGCCGGACACCGTCTATAATTTCATCTCGCTGATCGAGAAGAAGTTCTACGACGGGACGAAATTCCATCGGCTGGTGAAGGACTTCATGATCCAGGGCGGCGATCCGCAAGGCACCGGCAACGGCGGGCCGGGCTATAGGTTCCCGGATGAGATCAATCCCGCGACCAACAGGCTCAACAAGTACTCTCTGGCTATGGCCAACTCGGGGCCGAACACCAATGGCTCGCAGTTCTTCATCATGACGGGCAGCGCGCCGCGTCCGGACTTGGAGAGGCTGCACACCGTTTTCGGCAAAGTCATCGGCGGCATGGACGTCGTGGACCGGCTGAATCTCAAGCCCGTGGTGGGTGAGACACCCAAGGAGGAGATCAAGCTGGTGGCCGCCGAGGTGATCACGAAGCGCAAACACAAATACGAACCGTGGAACACGATGCCGAATTTCACGGCCACGCAGATTGGTCCGAAGACGGGGACGAGGACTATCCCGATCATCCCCAGACCGCCGGCCAAGCTCGATGAGAAGAAACCTGCCGGCACCAAGGCGGAAAGCCAGCCTTTACCACCGACGACCGTTTCGCCGCCTCCGCCCAAGCTTCCCGACACCAAGGCGGAAAGCCAGCCTGCGCCGGCAGAAAAGAAATCCGCCGACACCAAGACGGAACCCCCGCCTGTTCCGGCGGAAAAGAAAACAGAAGAGAAGAAGGCAGAGGACAAGAAGGCCGAAGAGAAGAAGTGACGCGCGTTGCGTCCTCGAACAGTAGGGCAGGCTTTCCAGCCTGCCCAGCAAAAGGAGTGACACCATGGCCGAGCCGAATCCGGTTGTTTCGATGAAGACGAACGTGGGCGAGATTGTGCTGGAGCTGTTTGAAGACGCGGCGCCCAACACCGTCGCCAACTTCATCTCCTTGGCGGAAAAAGGCTTTTACAGCAACAAGAGCTTCCACCGCATCATCAAGGATTTCATGATCCAGGGCGGCTGCCCTCAAGGCACCGGCACGGGCGGCCCAGGTTACCAATTCGGCGACGAATGCAAGGGCAACCCGCACAAGATCGTGCGTTACGCGCTCTGCATGGCCAACGCCGGGCCGAACACCAACGGCTCGCAGTTCTTCATCGTCACCAAGAAGGACGGGTGCAGTTGGCTGGACGGCCATCATACGGTCTTTGGCAAGGTGACCAAGGGCTTCGACGTTGTTGACAAGCTCGGCAACTGCAAGACCCGGTCCGGCGACAGGCCCGACCCCCCCATGACGCTCGAAGCCGTCACGGTGGTCTCCAAGCGCGACCATCCTTATGCGGTGAGGAAACAGTAGACTCAACCGCGAACCACAGAGGCACAGAGACACAGAGAAGGGAAGGGAATGGGCGGTTTGCAGGCGAAGCAATCCAAAATCGAAAGTCGAAAATCCAAAATCCTTCTCTGTGTCTCTGTGTCTCTGTGGTGAAGGAGTTCCCCGAAATGGCTGTGCCTCTGCGCATCGGAGTGGTCGGTCTGGGCCATCTCGGCAAAGT
>JBEKKG010000121.1:0-11817 GCA_050010835.1 Planctomycetota bacterium | reverse complement strand
TCAGTAAATGCACGAGGCAGAGCGTACCGCGGGCGTCCCGCCCGCCTTTGCCCTCGGATTCTGCCAGCCTGCCACGAGCGGGCGGGACGCCCGCGGTACATTTACTGACATGCACCCTCCGTCTGGCTTGGTGCCGGCCTTTGCATTGTCCACCCGCCACTGTAGCATATCCTCGACCATACCCAGAGGAGGACACAGCATGTCTGGTTTCAACGGACTGATTTGCGACCTGAGCACGTTGTGCCGGCTTGCGCCGGCGCAGACACGCTCCATCAGCGCCGAGAACTTCAGCGGCGCCAAGGGCCAGGGCGGGATGGCCACTGAGGGTACGGGCGCTGCTTGTGCCCGCGACCTCGGCCAAGGCTGGAAAGTTTCGCCTTCGGTGAACATCGCACCGGGCCAGACGTTCACCCTGGCCGACATTCAGGGCCCCGGCGCCATCCAGACGATGTGGATGGCCGGGCAATACCATCCGCGCTTCAACATCCTGCGCATCTATTGGGACGGCCAGGAACAGCCCAGCGTCGAGTGCCCGCTCGGCGATTTCTTCTGCAATCCTTATGGCCGCTACGTGCAGCTCACCTCTATGGCTGTGTGCCTGAACCCCGGCCGCGGCGCGTTCAATTGCTACTGGCCCATGCCCTTCCGCAAGCGCTGCCGCATCACCGTGACCAACCTGCACACCGAGAACATGACCTGGTATTACCAGATCAACTACGCGCTCGGGCCCGTCCCCGAAGACGCGGCCTACTTCCACGCGCAGTTCCGCCGCGTCAATCCTCTGCCCTACAAAAGCGTCTACACTATCCTGGACGGCATCAAAGGCCGCGGCCACTACGCCGGCACGTTCCTGGCCTGGGGCGTCAACAACACCGGCTGGTGGGGCGAAGGCGAAATCAAGTTCTACCTCGACGGCGACAAGGATTTCCCGACCATCTGCGGCACTGGCACCGAGGACTACTTCTGCGGCTGCTACGACTGGGACGTGGGCAAAGAGAACGGCGGCTACCGCGAGTACTGCACGCCCTACGCCGGCATGTTCCAGGTGCTGCGCCCCGACGGCCTGTATCAATCGCAGCAGCGCTTCAGCATGTACCGCTGGCACATCCCCGACCCCGTGCGCTTCGCACAGGATTTGCGCGTGACCATCCAGGCACTGGGCTGGCGCAGCGGCGGCCGCTATCTGCCCGGACAGGACGACATCGCCAGCGTGGCGTACTGGTACCAGACGCTCCCTGCCGCGCCGTTCCCGCAACTGCCGGACAAGGATTACTTGGAGATCATTTGAGGGGCGAAGGAAGAGGGGTGAGGGGCGAGGGGTGAGGGACGAGGGAGCGGTCCCATCGGTCCCATTCCTCCCATACTTCGCATAGCGGGTAACGGCGCGCTCCCCGTGAGGGCTTGCTGGCGCGCGCGGCTCGGGCATTGGACGGTTACAGTTGTTGTTTGAAGGCAAGACGGCTTTTTTACGGAGAAAACAATCATGCCGCAGAAGAACCACCCGGGCAATCTTTGGCCGGTCCTCACGAGATACGATCACAACCACCTCGGCCGCATCGCCTTGCCGCTCGGCGGCATCGGCACCGGCACCGTTTCCCTGGGCGGGCGCGGCGACCTGCGCGACTGGGAAATCGTCAACCGCCCGGCCAAAGGCTTTGCGCCCAAGAACGCCTTCTGCGCGCTCTGGGCCAAGGCCGCGGGGCAGGCACCCGTCACCCGCGCGCTGGAAGGGCCGCTGGAGCCTTGGCAATACGAAGGCGCCTTCGGCTCTCCCGTGCCCAACCACAGCTTGCCACGCTTCAAGAACTGTGCCTTTGAGGCGGCTTATCCGTTCGGCCAAGTGTTACTCTCCGATCCGGGCGTACCTGTCTCCGTGCGTCTGCAAGCCTTCAACCCGCTGGTGCCCGCGGACGCCAAGGCCAGCGGTTTCCCGCTGGCGGTTTTCCGTTTTGTGTTGACGAACAAGACGGCCAAGCCCGTTTCCGCCGCGGTCTCCTTCAGCCTGGAGAACTTCATCGGCTCCGACGGCACGAACGGCCAGCCGCTGCAGAATGTCAACGAGTTCCGGACCGGTGCCGCGCTCTCCGGCATCTTCATGCGCTCGGCAGGCGTCAAGCCGGACGCCGAGCAGTTCGGCACGCTGGCGCTGGCCACCACCGCCAAGACCGGCTTGTCGCACCGCACGGCCTGGGCGAAACTGAGCTGGGGCAATGCGCTGCTGGACTTCTGGGACGACTTCGGCAGCGACGGCGCGCTGGAAGAACGCGACGGCGGCGGAGTTGCTGCACCGGTTGCGTCGCTGGCGGCGCGCTTGACATTGGCCCCGCGCGCCGAGAAGAGCGTCACTTTCCTCCTGGCCTGGCACTTCCCCAACCGCCAGACCTGGACACCTCAGAAGAAAACCGAAAACTGCGCCTGTAGCACGGGCGTCTCGCCCGCTGCCGCCGTCCCGCCCGCTTGTGGTGCAGGCGTCCCGCCTGCGCCCGCCTGCAATCCGGACTACATCGGCAACTACTACGCCACGCTGTACGCGGACGCCTGGGACGCGGCCGAAAAAGCGGCGGCCGAGTTGCCGCGGCTCGAAGCGGAGACGCTCCGTTTCGTGCGCAGTTTCTGCGACAGCGATCTGTCCCCCGTGGTCAAGGAAGCCGCACTCTACAATCTCAGCACGTTGCGTTCGCAGACCTGTTTCCGCACTGCGGACGGCCGCTTCTTCGCGTGGGAGGGTTGCGGCGACAAATCCGGTTGCTGCCACGGCTCGTGCACGCACGTGTGGAATTACGAGCACGCCACGGGGTTCCTGTTTGGCGAACTGGCGCTGGCGATGAGGGAGGTCGAGTTTCTGCACGCCACGCGCGACGACGGCCACATGAGTTTCCGCGTCAATCTGCCCCTGGCGCGCGCGGCGGAAGGGGCGCTCGCCGCGGCCGACGGGCAGATGGGCTGCCTGCTCAAGCTCTATCGCGATTGGCAGCTCTCCGGCGACGAGGCCCTGCTGGCCAGGCTCTGGCCGCGCGCCCGCAAGGCCCTGGAGTTCTGCTGGATCAAGGGCGGCTGGGACGGCGACCAGGACGGCGTGATGGAAGGCTGCCAGCACAACACGATGGATGTCGAGTACTACGGCCCCAATCCCCAAATGTGCGCCTGGTATCTGGGCGCGTTGCGCGCCGGCGAGGAAATGGCGCGGCATCTCGGCGACAACGATTTCGCCGCGCGCTGCCGGACCTTGTTCCAGCAGGGCAGCGCCTGGGTGGATCGGCACTTGTTCAATGGTGAGTATTACGAGCATCACATCCAGCCGGTGGCGGACGGAGCCGCTATCGCCCCGGGTCTGCGCCATGAGCAAATGGGCGCGCGGAATCTCAGCGACCCCGAACTCCAGCTTGGCTCCGGGTGCCTCGTGGACCAGCTTGTGGGCCAGTACACGGCCCACGTCTGCGGGCTGGGCTATCTGCTCGATGAAAAACACGTGCGCACGACGCTGCGCAGCATCATGAAGCACAACTTCAAGAAGGAGCTCTACGCCCACTTCAACCATCTGCGCTCCTTTGCGCTGTGCGAGGAATCCGCGCTGCTGATGGCGGCCTACCCCAAGGGCCGCCGGCCCAGGCAGCCGTTCCCCTACTACAACGAAGTGATGACCGGCTTCGAGTACACGGCGGCCGTCCACATGCTCTATGAGGGCCACGTCGCCGACGGCTTGAAGGTGATCGAAGCCATTCGCGCCCGCTACGACGGCCGCAAGCGCAGCCCCTTCGACGAGGCCGAGTGCGGACACCACTACGGCCGCGCGATGGCGAGTTGGGCGGCGCTGCTGGCGCTGACCGGGTTCGAGTACTCCGGCGTTACCCAGACGCTGCGCTTCAAAGCTGCGCCGAAGCGCCGGCGCTGGTTCTGGTCCACGGGGCACGCCTGGGGAGTTTTTGAACAGGCTCCAGCCAAAGGAGGCATGCGCGTCATGCTCCAGGTCCTGCACGGCGCGTTGAAGCTGAAGACCCTGGCGCTGCAAGGCTTCGGTGCGGCAACGCTCCCGGCGGCGCGGACGTTGACGGCAGGACAGACGGTCGAAGAGGTCGTGACGCGTGGTGCGTGAAGCGTGGAGCGCGCGATTAGCCACGCGCCACTGGTGCGCGTCGAGGACGTCTCGTGCGCGTCCCTGAATTTCGAGGACGTCTCGTGCGCGTCCCTGAATTTCCCCGCGTCCCTGAATTTCCCTGAATTTCGGTAAGTTTCGCGGGCACGGTAACTGTTTGAGAAAACGGTTGGCAGGCGGTTCAGAAGGCAATATACTTTCATTTGGCGCTGAATCTGCCGGGAGGCACTGATGGCAAACACCTACACTGCAATAACGAAGCGAGACGGAAGCTGGTGGATAGGGTGGATTGAAGAGGTCCCGGGGGTGAACTGTCAAGAGAGAACTCGCAAGGAGCTTCTTGAGACTTTGCACGTTACACTAAAAGAAGCGCTCGATTTCAACCGGCAAGAGGCGATTCAGGCGGCTGCTCCCGATTATAGCGAAGAGCCGCTGACCGTATGAAACGAAAGGAACTGCTCAAGCACCTTCAGTAACAGGGCTGCGTCTTTGTGCGCGAGGGCAGCCGCCATTCATGGTGGCTGAATCCTTTACAAAACAAGCGCTCTGCCGTCCCAAGACACACCGAGATAAGAGACCAACTGGCGCGAAAGATCTGCAAGGACTTGGGCATCCCTTTCTTGAGATAAAGGCTTTCACTTCTTCGGCACGCTCTTCTCCCCTTGACGGCAGCCCGCAACCCGCTTCCCGAACACCGCACCCCGCTCCCCGCCCGTCAGTTTGCCATTTTCCCAATCTCCTCCATCGTCCACGGCGGTATGGCCCCGTGGCGCGAAGCGACCAGCGCGCCCAGGCGGTTGGCAAAATCCGCGGTCTGTTCAGGCGGCCAGCCCTGCTCCAGACCGTGCAGCAGCGCGGCGGCGAAGGCATCGCCCGAGCCGACAGTGTCCGCCACTTGCACGCGATAGCCCGGCCGCTCGACGTACTGGCCCTTCATCCACAGAACGCAACCCTCGGCCCCGCGCGTGACACATACGGCTTCCCAGCCGAAGCGGCGCGAGTACGCCGCGCAGAACTCCTTGAGGGGCAGGGGCTGGGCGCCGAGCATTTCCTGCACGGCCTGGACTTCCTCGGCGTTGATTTTCAGGATGTCCGTCTCGCCGAGCAGTTCCTGGACCAGCGCCGGCGTCCAGCAGTCCTTCCGCAGGTTGATGTCGTAGAAAGTCCGCGCCTGCGGGTTGGCGGCGAGGATGCGCCGCGTCTGCTCGCGGACCTGCCGGCTCATTTGCTCCAGCGTCCCGAAGTAAATCCAGCGCGGCCGGGCGGCGCTGAGTTCCTTCAGTTCCGCGCCCGAGAGCGCCGCAAAATCGTAGGCCGCCGGGCGGACGATGGTGTAGCTGGGCTGCCCGTCTTTCAGGAACACGCGCACCGTTCCCGTGGGCGCAGCGGCGACGGTGCGGATGTAGCGGGTGTCCAGTCCCAGCTCGCGGATGTGCCGCAGCGTGACCGGCCCCAGTTCGTCCTGGCCGACGGCGCTGACGAACCAGACACGCTGGCCCAGCCGCGTCGCGTGCGCGGAGAAATTGAAAGGCGCGCCGCCGATGTGCCGCGCGTCATCAAAGATGTCCCACAACACCGCGCCAATGCTGATGATGCTCATGTCTTCGCTCCTTAGTTCTCGCCACAGAGGACACAGAGGACACAGAGAGGGTGGAAAAGAACAACAAGAACATCTCTGTGCTCTCTGTGTCCTCTGTGGCAAGAAGTCCTTGTACCGTGCCGCAGACGCGCTGCATGTCTAATCGAAAATCGAAAATCGAAAATTGAAAATCCCGCCCCGGCCGTGGTATAAGGTTGGACGCAAATCTGCCGAGGGGGTCCCCACGATGCCCGACGAAGTCCGTTACCAGTACCTGCGCCCGGCGCAGAGCGTAGCGCGCCGGAAGGCCTGCCCGGTGGCTTATGTGCCGCTGGGGACGCTGGAGTGGCACGGCGTCCAGAATCCGCTTGGCGCCGACACGCTCCAAGCCGAGGGCCTGGCCATACTCTGCGCCCAGAGAGGCGGCGGGCTGGCGTTTCCGCCGCTCTACTATGGCGAGAGCCGCGTGGAATCGCTGATGGAAGCCAACAGCTCCGACCGCGAACTTATCGCCGCGCAAATGGAACTGCCGGCCGGGAACTTCGCGCCTGCCCGGCAGCCGTTCAGCGCCGCCGAACAGGCGTTCAACTATCTCAAGCTCTTGCTGCACGTCCTGGCCGAGGTGCAGAGCCTGGGGTTTCAAGTCGGCGTGCTGGTGGCGGGACACTACCCGCTGGTTGACCATGCCCGCTCCGCCGTGCTGCAATTCAACCGCAGCGAATTGAGCACGAAGAACGGCCTGCTCGCCTGGGCCTGCGTGGATTACCTGCTCATCCGCGATCGTTACCCGAAGGGAGGCGATCACGCCGCGGGCTGGGAGACTTCGCACCTGCTGGCGTTGCATCCGCAGTGCGTGGACCTGAGCTTGCTGCCACCCAAGGGGGAGAAGCTCATCGGCATCGGCGGCTCTATGGCGCCCCAGGACGCCTCGGCCGCCTTCGGCTGGGAAACGCTCAACGCCGCGGCGGAAGTGGTGGTCCGCGAAGTTCAACACCGGCTGGCCCACCCCGAGATGTACCGCGGTTGCGGGGAGAGCCTCAAAGAAGGCCTGTGGAACGTGGAGAAATGAAACAATTCACCACAGAGACACAGAGACACAGAGAACAGATTTTGGATTTTAGATTTTGGATTTTGGATTGCCGAAACATGGCGAACCGCCCAGTCCCTGTCCTTCTCTGCGCCTCTGTGTCTCTGTGGTGAATAGTTCTGGCTAAGGATGAAAGTTGGAACACATGCGCCCTCTTTTCTTCCTGGTCTTCAGCACCTGTCTTGTGTCAAGCGCCGCTGAACCGTTGCGCGTCCCGGCATTCACGGCGTACATCGAACCTGAGCCTGACGCTTTGCGGGTCTCTGAGAAGAACGGCATCACTGGTTGGAAGGATGCCGCGAACAAGGCCGTCTGGTACGGCTATTTGTCCACAACGGGCAAGCTGGACATCGCCCTGGTGCTGCGTTTGCCGGACAAGGCCGTGTCCAATCTGGGGCTGGCCGTTGCGGAGCAGAACCTTACCGCGCTGGCCAAGGGCGCGGCAGGGCCTGAGCCTGTGACCGTCTCTTTCGGGGCCGCGAACATTCCCGCCGCAGGCTATTACAGCTTCACGCTCTCGGGCCTGTCGAAGGAAGGCGGCACGTTCGGCGATCCGGAGGCGCTGCTGCTGAGCGGCCCGGCGGCCGAGAACGCCCAGTTCAACCTCAAACCGCGCCGCAACGCCGCCTCTGTCCACTTGGGCTATCCCGAACCTAAGGGCGCGCAGATCGAGTGGTTCTACAACGAGGTCACGGTCAGGACGGACCCGCTCTGGTCCTACTACATGGCCTGCGGTTTTCACCGCGGCTACTTCGGAATTCAAGTCAACAGCCCGACCGAACGGCGCATCATCTTTTCCGTCTGGGACAGCGGCCACGAAGGGGTGGACCGCAAGAAGGTCGCCGCGGACGACCGCGTGCAACTCGTGGCCAAAGGCGAAGGCGTGGTTGCCTCCGATTTTGGCAATGAAGGCACCGGCGGGCACAGCCACAAAGTTTACCTCTGGAAGACCGGCGAAACCTACCGCTTCCTGCTCGCCGCCAAGCCCGACGGCACGCACACGGTCTACAGCGCTTATTTCTATTTTCCCGAGAAGAAAGCGTGGGGCTTGATTGCCGCTTTCCGCGCCCCCAAAGACGGCGGCTACCTGCACGGACTCTACTCTTTCAATGAGAACTTTGGCGGCGCGAACGGCCAGAAGCGCCGGCTGGCGGAGTTCGGCAACCAGTGGATCAAGACCCCGGACGGCCAGTGGACCGAACTAACGTCCGCTAATTTCACCCACGACGACACAGGCAAGAAAGACCGCAAAGACTACGGCGCCGGAGTTGTCGAAGAACGCTTCTATCTCTCCAACGGCGGCTTCGTGGCCGATCCGATCAAATACGGCGGCAAAATTCAGCGTCCCGCGACAGGCAAGCAACCCGGCGACATCGAACTGCCGCCGCTGTCTCCGAAACCGGAGACCAAGGATAGCACACCTTAGGGCGAGGGTTTGATGAACCGCTTTGTCGTTCGGCTGTCTTGTTTTTGCGCTCTCCTGCTAGGCGGCCAAGGCCTGGCCGGCGCAGGCGAGACGCCTGCACCACAACCGGAACTTCCGCCTGCGCAACTCCAGTACGAGATGCCCATGTCGGGGTTCGTGGCCATCAACATCCATGAGAAGGCCTCGGGCAAGCTCGTGCGCCGGCTGGTGGCGGAAACCTACCGCGAGAAGGGCCAGGTCTCTGAAGGCTGGGACCTGAATGACAACAGCGGCCAGCCGGTGCAGCCCGGCGCATACACCTGGAGCGGCCTCGCGCACCCGCCGTTCAAATTGACCTACGAATTGTCGGTTTACAACGCCGGCATCCCGGCGTGGTTTGCGCCGCCGCCGGGAAAAGGCGGGGGCAGTTGGCTGGCCGACCATACGATGGCCAGTGACGTCGTGGCGCAATTTGGCAAATTGCGCAACACCGACCGGCTGTGGATTTCCGCGCCCTGCGCCGAAAGCGGGCACTCCCTGATCGCCACCGATCTGGACGGCGTGAAGCTCTGGGGCACGGGCATGGGCCACTTCGGGTTCGATGGGCCGAAGAAAATCGCGGCTGACGAGTCCTGTGCCTATGCGGCCACAGTGAACATGCTCTTCCGCGTAGACCCCGGACGCGGCTTCGCCGCCCGCAACATCTTCACGTTCCCGAATCAGGCCGAGCTGCCGTGGCAGACGCCGGGCGATGTCAGCCAGGGCGGCGGCGGCCTGGCGGCGCGCGACGGCCGGCTCTATTACGCGGTCTGCGCGCCCTGCTCGTGGCTGAAGCCCTCCTTCGTCTCGGACAGCATTGATCCTGCACGCTGCAAGCCGCTCGTATACCTCTATAAGGGCCACGGCCACCGCAAAGGCCGCGATGACAAGAGCTACGATTTCTACGCCTATGATGAGCTGATGCTGCTCTACGCCGCGTTCTGCTGCGAGAAGACGCCGGCCGAGACGCCGGGGCTGCCCAACTTCCCCCTGCACAGCGCCGCCGAGGCCAGCTTCGGCGATGCGCCCAAAAGCGGCCCGCTGAGAGGCTCCGTGGTGTTGGCCTTCCGGCACCCCATCGCGTTCGGTTCGATCCTGGTCCCTGACGGCGCAATCCAGGTCCTGGCCATGAAACCTGACCGCAAGATGCCAGACTCAAAAGGCGACGCCGCAGCCCCCTCCGCCGAGGCCGGGAAGCCGGGCAAGGACACGGGGGACGAAGGGGCCGACCTGATCGAAGAGGCGAAGGAAGCGGAGGGTATGAGCAGCGATTGGGTGGCGCTCAAGCACGATGGCGTCGCCGGACGGCCCGCCATCGTGAGCGCGCCCGAAGGCGGATTGAAGACCACGGCGCTGCGCTTCAAAGTCAATCGTCTCAAGTACGCTCTGGTCACGGCCCACCGTTTCGCGGACGCCGCCCCGCAGGCCAAGCGCCTGTTCAGCGAGGGCGCGGAAACGCCCGCAGGCGGCTGGCGGGTGGCGCGCACAGACACGGCCATCAACGAGTTCCGGCCGGCGATGGTGGCGCTGGCCTGGCCGGAAAAACAGAAGCTCCGCGGCATCGCGCTGGAACGGCCCCCCGGCGGAAACGATCACGTGCCCGTGCGCTTGGCTGTGGACTCCTGGGTGGGCGAGGGGACGCCTGGGAGCGCGGGCGTCTCGCCCGCCGTTGGGAGCGCCGGCGTCCCGCCGGCAGTTGCAGGCGGGACGCCTGCACCACAAACGGCCGGCGGGACGCCGGCGCTCCAGCCAGAAGCATCGTGGAAGCAGATTCACTTCGCGGAATACACGTACGCGCCGATGATCCAGCAGATTGATTTCGGCGGCGTGATAGAGACGGCCGGTTTGCGCATCCGCTTCGTCAATATCGTCAAAGCGTTTGACAAGTTCGATGCGGGCTTCGATGCCATCGCGGCCTGCCGGCCCATCGGCGGCGAAGCCCAGGACCTGCCGCCGGACCTGAGCCAGCGGATCAGCGTCTTCAAACTTCCGCCGCCGGACGACGACAAGCAGCCTGCCACGTTGGAACGCCATATTCCTTTGCCCCGGCCGGGCGGCCTCGCCTTCGATGCGGCGGGCATTCTGCACTGCATCAGCGACGGCCAGATGGTGACGGTGCCGCTCAAAGAGGGCGAGCAGAGCCGCGTGGTGCTGGGACACGACAAGCTGGCCCAGCCGCTGGCGCTGGCCTTCGGGCCTGACGGACTGCTCTACGTGACGGACAACGGGCCGAAGGTCATCAAGGTCTTTAAGCCGCAGACGGGCGAAGTTGTCCGCACCATCGGCACGCCGGGAGGACTCAAGACGGGGAAGTGGGACCCGAACCGGCTGAACTGTCCCTCGGGGCTGGCCCTGGACAGCCTCGGGCGGCCGTGGGTAGCCGACTGGTGCTGGGCGCCCAAGCGCGTGGTCCGTTTCACCACGGAGGGCAAGCCCGACAAAGAGTTCCTCGGGCCGACCCAATACGGGGGCGGCGGCACTATGGACAGCCGCGACAGGCGCATCATCTATTACGCCGGGATGAAGTTCGTCATTGACTGGGACAAACACACCTGGACCCTCGACAGCCTGTTGGGGCAGGTGGTGGACCGCACGGTCTACTGCAAGGACCACCGCTACCTGGTCGGCCCCACGCCCGGCGGCGGGCGGCTGGTCAGCATCGCGGAAGAGAAGGACGGCCAGGCCAGACTCATGGCGCAGGCCGGGAACATGCGTGAGTGGTGGGCCTTGCGCGAAGTGCCGGAGATCCGCGAGAAATTCGGCGGCCTGGACCTGGGGACGCAGTTCTTTGTCTGGTCCGACCTGAACGGCGACGGCCGGCCCCAGGTTGACGAAGTGCAAGTCTGCCCCGCGCCCACCGACCGCAACTGGACCGTCGGGGAAGACCTGACGCTGGTGGGGATTGGCTGGCGTCTCAGGCCCGCCAGCTTCCGCCCGGACGGCGTGCCGGTCTACGACCTCAAGCAACTGGCGCAGTACAACGCCAGCATCCTGCCCGGCCACAACGACAATCCGTGGGGCGACGACCAGGGCCGCATCTTCATGACCGGCGCGCGGCTGATTGCCGCTGACGGCCAGAAAGTGCTCTGGGACTACCCCAACAAGTACAACGTCCACGACGGCTACTACGTCAGCGGCTTCGGCTACAACCGGCCGCCCGGCGTGCTGAACTGGGAACACTCGCCGATCGGGCACATCAAGGCCGGCAAGGAGGAGTATTACATCAGCAACAGCGACGCGGGCGACTGGTTCTGTTTCTCCAGCGACGGCCTGCTGGCCGGCTGCATCCTGGGCGGGCCGGCGGGCTACGGCAAGAAGGCCTGGTCCATGCCCGAGTGGGAGCCGGGCCAGGTGGACCTCAGCGACCTGCGGCCGGGGCAGGAGCACTACCAGGGCTGCGTGGTCAGCACCCCTGACGGCCACGTATACGCCATCGCCGGACACAACCACAGCAGCGTGGTGCGCGTCGAGGGGCTTGAGCAGGCGCAGCGTCTGAGCGGGGAAGTGCAGGTGAGCAGCGACGAATAGTCGCGTTGAAAGACCATTCCCAACCCTCCCAGCCGGCCGATCAAACCGGTCACGAGCAGCGTTCCGGGAACGTAAATCGCCGCCAG
>JBEKKG010000120.1:0-11831 GCA_050010835.1 Planctomycetota bacterium | reverse complement strand
ACGCCCTTGGGCCGGGTGGCCATGACTTTGAAGTCAATCCAGCGGCTGCCGAAGAGCGTGGCGCGCACGCGGTCGCCTTCCTGAACAGGCAGGCCGTCGAGAAGGCTGGCGACGTATTCGCCTTCCCGGTCGAGCAGCTTGCGCGTCAGGGGTTCCAGGACGATCTGCGTGGCCGGTTGCGCGTCCGCGGGCTGCACGCGGACCTTCTCATTCAGGCCGCACGCCGCGTTCTCGCGCACCAGACCGTCCACCTGGATCAGCTTCTTCTCGCGGTGCTCCACGAAGGCCGGCATGACTTTGGCGTAGGCCGCGCGTTTGCCCCGGATCTCCACCAAGTGCCCGATCTCCAGGCCCAGGGCTTTCATGTCCTCGGGGTCCAGGCGCGCGATGCCGCGGCCGGCGTCGCGGGCGTTGGCCTCGGCGGTAGTCAGGATGAGGTGGCCGTCTCGGGATTCGGATTTCGACATGTTTGCCTCCATTTACTCAACACAGAGGGCACAGAGGAAACAGAGGAAAAACATTGGGGAAGAAACAGAAAATCCTTTCCTACAAATCCCCTCTGTGTCCTCTGTGCCCTCTGTGTTTAGAAAGTTACTTCTTCTTGGCCAGCCTGACTTCCAGAATGCCGTTCCTGAAGGAACGCGACAGCGCCGCCGGCGGGAATTTGGAGGGCAGCAGGACCTCCTTACGGTAACGGCGGTCCTTGCCGGCGGCTGAGATCAGGAGCACGTCGTCTTTCACCTCGGCCTGCACCTGGGCCTGCTCAACGCCCGGAAGTTCCGCAACCACCAGCACGTGGTCTGTCTCGTCGAAGACGTCCACGATGGGCTCGCGTTCGTCGGCCACGGTCGGCTGGCCCTGCGCGTCTTTCTTGATGTTGCCAAAAGGTTCCACCTGCACTTTGTCCCTGTCCTGGCCGAGGCCCACCTTGACAGTGAAGCCATAGACGCCCTTCACACCCTTGGCGCCGCCGGCGGACTCCAAAGTGCCTTCGCGGCGCAGTTCTCCACCCTTGTCGGCCAACTCGCCAAGCTTTTCGACGAGGTTGCCGAGGTCGCCGAAGAGGCCGCCCAGGTTGAATTCAAACCCGGACTTCTTCTGGCCGGGGGTTTTCTGATTGCTCATGAGTCGTCTCCTCTGTGACACAATCCTCCTGGATTGTGGCCTTGTCTCCCGCCGCAATCCAGGAGGATTGCGGCACATCACCGCTTCTCATTGACTTGCACAGCGCATGAACGGTCTTGTAATCCAGCTCCAGAGTTCGGGCCGCGTCGCTCTTGTTGCCGCCGGCGTTCTCGAGGACCTTGTCCAGAATCGCCTCGTTGATCCCGCGGATGAGCTGCCTGCGGATTTCCTTCAACGGGATGTGCTTTTGCCGGATCGCCTCCTGCCCAATCACCGCTTCGGCCTGCACCACCAGGCTGCCGTCCAACCGGGCAGTGGAGACGCGCGTGCTGGAACGCGACGTGCGCCGTTTGAAGACACTCCCGATACAGCCTGTGCTGACGAGGGCGGCCCGCCGGATGACGCTCCTGAGCTCGCGCACGTTGCCAGGCCACGGATAAGAGATGATCTCCTCCAGCGCATCCTCGGAGAAACCTTCAATCTGCTTGCCAAACTCCTTGCACGCTTCCCGCAGGAAACGGGAGCACAGGTACAGCAGGTCTTCGAGGCGTTCACGGAGCGGCATGGTGCTGACGGGAAACTCCGCGATGCGGTGGAACAGGTCCAGCCGGAATTGGCCGCTGGCCACCTTCTCTTCAAGACCGGTGTTGGAGGTGGCAACGAGGCGCGCGGAGAAGGATACCGGCGCGGTTGCGCCCACGGGCACGACCTCTTTCTCCTGCAGCGCGCGCAAAATCTTGGCTTGCATGTGCAGGGGCAGGTTGCCGATCTCGTCCAGGAACAGCGTGCCCCCGTGCGCCATTTGGAACTTGCCTTCGCGGTCGGCGAGGGCCCCCGTGAAGCTCCCTTTCTTGAAGCCAAAGAGTTCGCCCTCCAGGAGCGCATCCGGGATGGCGCCGCAGTCCATCGCGACAAACGGCCCCTGTCTGCGGCGGCTGAGCGCGTGAATATGGCGGGCCAAAATTTCCTTGCCGGTCCCGCTCTCGCCCTCAATCAGGACTGCCATGTCGGTGGGGCTGACCTGCCGGATGGTCTCGGCCAAACGCTGCACCGCCTGGCTGGGGCCCATCAGCGACCGCAGATGCTCCTCCGACTCAAAGTGCGTGCAATACCGGACGAGCCGCCTTCTCTCGAGGGCGCGCCGGAACCGGTGCACCAGGTCGTCGTTTCCGAAGGGCTTGGTGATGTAGTCATAAGCGCCCAGCTTCATGCACCGCACGACGGTGGAACTGTCGTTGCGGGCAGTCAGGATGATTACGGGCAAGACCTGATCAATCTGGTGCAGGGCGCGCAAGGTTTCGGCTCCGTCCATGCCGGGAAGCTGAAGGTCCATGGCCACTAGATCCAGCGCGGCCGGATCAGCAGCCACCTTGGCCAGCGCTTCCTCGGCGGTGGCGAAGAACTGGAAGTTCCAGCGTTCGTTACAGCAAGTGTGCCGCATCGCGTCACAGAGCATCTCGTGGTCCTCAATCATCACGATGTTGGGGGGGCCGCCCTGCGCTGCTCTTTCCTCGTCTGCTTTCATGCTGGCCATCCTAACCCGCAACATTCACCGCGGAGGCGCGGAGAACGCAGAGTAAACTGACTAACCTGTTGCCCATTGAACCCAACTCCCCTGCTGTTCTCTGCGTCCTCTGCGTCTCTGCGGTGAACACGACGTCACCGCACCGGCCGCTTGCGCTCAACGTCCCGGCCGAACGGCAAGCGGTGGATGAGAAACTGGACCTTGATGCTGTCCGCCAAGTGCCGATGCACTTCATGCGCAAAACCCATGAAAAGAATTCCAGTTTCGCCCTCAGCCAGGGTTTCCTCGATCCGCCGGGCAATGAAGCGGTCCCGCTCCAGCAGCGCGGTCTGCGGATTCCCGGACGCACCGCCGGCGGCGGAGGCAGGCGCCGGGACCTGCCCGCGGTACATTTCCGCGGCGGCAAGTTGGCTCTTCACCAGTTGATACTCGCGCAGCAGCAACTCCGGACTCTCCGTCCCGACCAGCCTGGCGCCACGCTCCAGCAGTTGCAGGACCAGCCGGTGGTTCAGGCTGCCTTGGCGCGCGAGGTCGCGGACGATCAGTTCCTCCTTGCCGCAGACAGGGAGGCCGTCCTGATACACCTTGGCGCGGCTGAAGTTGATTTCCAACGCGTTGATCCGTTCTGCAATGCCCAGCCACATCTCGCGGATGGTGCACGTGCGCTCCTCCCATTCCGCGGCGCCGTAGCGCGCGCGATAGAGGCGTTCCAAGCGCTCCGCCAGCGAGCCCATGTCCATCTCCGTGTGGACGACAGGGACGTAGACGAGGCTTCTGGAGAGTGCCTTGGCATGTGGCCGCAAATGACACCTGACCTTTGTCCGTTTACCCTCTCCCCTGTGGGGAGAGGGCGGCGCTTTAGCGCCGGGTGAGGGGGCCGGTCCACGCTCGCCCTCGCCCCCTCACCCCGCGTTCGCTTCGCTCACGTCGGCCCTCTCCCCACGGGGGAGAGGGTTACTCCTCACTGTTCCGTGCTGGCCGCTGCAGGGCCTCATGCACGACCTTCTTCAACAGTTCAATGCTGAAAGGCTTGGTGACGTAGTCGTAGGCTCCGAGTTCCATAGCCTGCCGGGCCGTGTCGAGATGCCCGTGGCCCGTGAGCATGAGCACGGGCAGGTTTTTTTGGAGGCGGCGCAGCCTTTCCAGGACCTGCAGGCCGTCCAGGTCCGGCATGTAAATGTCCAGGATCACCAGGTCCACACAGCGGCGGCTGAGCTTCGCCAGAGCGCTCCTGCCGTTGGTGGCGCACAGGACGCGGAACCGGTCATGCCGCAGCACGCGCTGGACAATGCCGCAAACCTCGGGCTCGTCGTCCACAACGAGGATGGTCTCTCCCGTTTGCGGGGCTGCCCTGTGAGTCTTGTGTTTCGTTGGGATTCGCATGGCCATTGAGTCCTTTCTTACTTGTCTGTGGGTGTGATCATGATCTCCAGGATCGTCCCGGCGTAAGCGTGCTGAATGTGAGGCTTGGAGAAGACCTCGGGAAGGAGCGTCTCGCTGAATACTTCGAATGGCGCTCCCTTATCCGGATCTGATCCGTACGCGGCGAGACGCAGCACATCCCCCTTAAGTTCAACTTCGATGCTCTCCTTGAGCACATGGGGCAACGAATAGAGAACCACCAGTGCTCCAACCACCTCTGTCTTCCTGATCTCCGCTTTCGGCGCCGCCACTGTCTTGACCCGGCATTTGACCCTCCTGCCTTTGTCTTTCGCAACACGGCGGAAAAGCCAGGGGTGGACGCTGTGCCTGGCGGCTGCTTCACCGGCAGAGGTGGCCGTGTTGCCTGCAAAACGGCTGCCGGGCGCATCCTGAACCCGAACGATCCCGCCTGCTATCCCCTGCCCCCGCGGAGTGGCAGCCCGGCTCTTGCGGCCGGCCAGCCGGTCCCAAACGTGCCGCATCGTGCGGATTCTAGGCAAAGCCAAGCAGCACCTCGGGACGGTCCTCATTGAGGAACTGTGAATTTCCGTTGCTAACAGAAAGAGGATTGTTAATAGTGTGTGCCAGACCGGCCGTCATCTTGCCGAGAGCCAGCATGTTTCCCGATAGGTCAGCCATTTTCACTCCCCCCCAGAGTGAACTAGCTTCTGCTCTGACTTAATACCTCAGTTACTCCCAACCACCTATAATTCCAATTCGCCTCAGACGACACTATGGGCAGTCCGAGCTTCACTTAACGCTTGGTCGGTCCTGCGGTGCTGTAGGAGGGTGCAACTTTCGGGCCAGAAGTTATCGGACTGGCGACTCGCGGTGGAGTATACATTATAGGACATTGAATAGCTTCTCGTTCCAGGGCATTGCACGTGCAAGGGACGCCGCTTGCCGAAAAATGCTGTGCCGCAGGCTGTGGAAAATCAAGCTGCCCAGCGTGCGTGTGTCCGGCCGGCAGTAAGGAATTCTAGCTCTTCGGACACTCTGTTCGGAAATCCGGACAGTAAGGCCCGCCCCTCCGCCGTGTACATATAAATACATGTAAATACAGATTTAACGGTCTTCTCAGTTGTGTTTGCATCATTGCAGTTCTTTTTGCATGTGTGTCAGGTTAGCGCCGCTTGGCGGCTATGGAATTACTTTCGCAGCCTTGCAAGCGGGATGGGAGACCATTCCATAGCTCCGGCCACGTCGTCCCACGTGAACACTGAAATCGGCAAAGAATCAAATAGCTCGGATCGTCCCTATGCACTTGACTTTGTATAGTTCGGAATGAAGGCGCGCGCGTGAGAATCTTCGTATGGTCCCGCCCTTGCGATACGCCCCATGATTGCTTTGGACGAAAGTCGCCCTAGCCGGCTTTGCGATCTGAACGCGCGGATGCGGCCGATAATCAAAATGTACGCGTGAGGAGTAGAGAACATGGCAAAGGTAGCGAAGTCTACCGATTCATCGAGCCTCGCCGAAGTTGTCGATCGCATCCTCGATAAAGGGATCGTGATTGACGCGTGGGTGAAGGTGTCCCTGGTTGGCATCGAACTGCTGTCAGTCGAGGCCAGGGTGGTGGTGGCGTCAGTGGAGACGTATCTGAAGTACGCAGAAGCCATTGGCCTGACCACAACCGCCGCGGCACCGGCGTGATAGGTGTTCCGGGAAGTCTCGGGGTGGCTGGTCAACGCCGCTCTACCTGTCATACCAGCACCCCGAGTTTCCGGACTATGGCTTGTTGAAACCGAGGCCTTACCAATAAGGAGGAAATCAATCGTGGAGTTCACAACGGAAATGACCAGGATCGGGCAAGCGATTCGCCGCGCGGCGGAGGAACGTACCGGACGATTGCGCAGCATTCGTACCAACGCCCGGCGGCTTCTTTCGGATGCGCGCGCGAGCGTACAGCAACTGGCGGCCGGCCGGCAGCACGCTGCATCGGAAATGGCGGAAGCGGTGCGCAGGTCGCGCAGAGCCACTGTGTTCCTAAAGGAGGCGGGCCGCAAGCAGGCGGAGAGGGACGCGCCGGGCAAGACCCGCCGGGCAGTGATCCGCATTCGCACCCAGACAGCGCGTTTCCTAGAGGATGCCGGCCGGGCTCACGCAGGGGCGAGCAACCGCACGAAGGAAGGTTTAGTCAATTTTGTTGCCGGCCTGAAGAGCGGGGTTGACGGCTTGCTCAAACAGTCCCACCACAACATGCAGGCGTTCGCAGCCGACTTCCGGCGCGGCGGAAAGCTGTTTCGCAAATCATTGCGGCGCACCGCAACGGCTTGCGAACAGCGCGAGGAACCAGCGGTAGGTCCCAAGTCTGACGTGGCGCCGCGGCATGGCACGCCCGACGCAGCGTCTGCTGCCAGTCCGCGCGCCGGGCGCGGCACCCATCGCCGCAACACACACAGTTGAGGTAGGACAGGCTTTCAAGCCTGTCCGGACAGCCTGGAAAGGCTGTCCTACCTCTGACAGCCTGGAAAGGCTGTCCTACCTATTAGGAGAAACACAATGGACGGCGAGTTGGTAACCATTCTGAAGCCCAAGCCGCGCGAGGGGTTTGTCAACACCGGCCGCGTGGAAGAGGTCACCGCACGTGCACAATCCTACCTGGAGGCCGGCTATCCTGTCCACTTTTCGGGCGCCTCAGGCACGGGCAAGACTTCCCTGGCGCTGCACTTGGCCGCCCGTCTGGGCCGGCCCGTGATTCTGATCCACGGGGACGATGAATTCGGGTCCAGCGACTTGATAGGCGGGAACGACGGCTATCACCGCAGCCGTATTGTGGACAACTTCATTCATTCGGTCCTCAAGACCGAAGATGACATGAAGAAGCAGTGGATAGACAACCGTCTCACCACGGCCTGCCGCAATGGGCTGACCCTGGTCTATGACGAGTTCACGCGCTCCCGGCCGGAAGCCAACAATGTGCTGCTCTCCGTGCTTGAAGAACGGGTCCTCGACCTGCCGCACGGCAGCGGGGATTCCTATCTGCGGGTGCACGCGGACTTCAGGGCGATCTTCACCAGCAACCCGGAGGAGTATGCCGGCGTACACAAGACCCAGGATGCGCTCCTGGACCGCATGATTACCATCCACCTCGGCCACTACGATTTGCCGACAGAGATCGCCATCACCATGGGCCGCTCAGGGCTGGATGAGGAACAGGCCCGCCGGATAGTCCGGCTGGTACGCGAGATCCGGCAGCTCGGAGTGCGCAATTACAGGCCCACTATCCGCGCCTGCATCATGATCGCGCGCATCACCAGGCTGAAGGGGGCACACGCCGCCGCGAGCGATCCGTTATTCGCACATATTTGCAAGGATATCCTCAGTATTGAGACCATCAAGGTAACCCATGACGGGAAGACACTCGTTCCGGAGAAGGTCGAAGAATGTATTCACCGCATCTGCGGTGCGCCACTCGCGGCCGGCGGCAACGGCAGAGGGAATGGCAACGGAAGGCGGCCGTGCGAGAGCGTGGCGTTGGTGGGGGCCATGAGCCAGGAACAAGATTGAGCGTAGCCGTTCAGTCTCCGAGCCGCGCGCGTAAGCAAGCGGCAAGGACCGCTCCCTAACGGTCGCGGCTCGGACTGAACGCTTGCGATTGAGGCTAAAGATGAGCAGACAGGGACTTCGTGACATCAAAACCTTTGGCAACATTACGGATCGCCGCCGCGCGCGGACGCCGCATGGCGCCTACCTGGAACTGGCCAGTCTGGCCTTGCACAAACACAGGCTCTTGAAAGAGCGCCAGTTTGCGGAGTCCCGGGATGCGGCGATCGAGGCCCAGATTGGCGAGATGGACCGCAAGGCAACGGTTCTGCGGTCCTTCGTGGAAGACCCGCAGGCGTTCACGCTGCCGGCTCCCGGGCATCCAGGCACGCACACAAATCCAGCGGCGGAACCCGCCGCAAGCATTCCTTCCGGCACAGCCGTCCGGGAACAAGAGTTCGGTTACTGAAGGAACGAGGGCCGGACAATCCGGTCCTCCGGCAAAGGGAAGCAGCCCCAGCAGAAGGGATCAAGTTATGGCGGATATATCAGCTCAGGTTGAGGTGGCTCAACCAGACTTGCCGCGCGCCGAAGCAGGCTTTGTTTCAGCGGGGATTGAGGATGCAAGGTTGGCGGCCAGCCGCTTTCTGAAGAGACAGCCGGGCGTGAAATATGCGAATATCGTAAGGCTGGCTAAAGCCGCTGTTGACAAGAGTTCTTGGCAGGCCGAGGCGGAGGTTTATGTTCCCAATACAACGATCAAAATGCTGGGGCTGCCTGTCCGGAGGCAGGTCTTGGATCGCCGGCTCTACGTGCTCACGTTGGACAACGAACTCAAGGTTGTCTCTTACGAGTTAAGAGAAATGGCCGAGGCGAGCGAGACCTGAACTGAACTATTCACCACAGAGACACAGAGGCACAGAGAAGGCATCTTGGATCATACATTTTTGAAAAGCCAGAATCCTTCAGTTCTCTGTGTTTCAGTGGTGAATGATGTGGGCCAAGCGTGAAGATTGTCCATCTGCCACGCAGAGAGAAGGAACCCGAAACATGGTAGCCGTTGCCACAAGTGCCGCCACAAGCTCCTACCTGTACGCCATAACCGCGCCCCACTCGCGGCTGGAGCTGAGCGTGCTGCCAGGCGTAGCGGATGCCGGCGGGCGGGAAGCCGCCCCGTGTTGGATTTCAGACGGCCATTTGGCCGCAGTAGCCAGTGCGTTCGAGGGCAGGCGAGTGCGCCCCGAGCGGAGAAACCTGGCGGCCCATCAGGGCGTGCTGCGCGCCCTGATGGACATGCGCATCCCTTTTCTCCCGGTAGCCTTCGGCGTGGTAGTGCCTTCGCGGCAGGACCTGCTTGAGTTGCTGGCCGCCAACCGCGAGACCATCCTGCGCGATCTCGAGAGGCTTTCGGGAAAAGTCGAAATGGGGTTGAAGGCCGCGTGGGATGTGCCCAACATCTTCGAGTTCCTTGTCTTCAGGAACCCGGAATTGGCCCGCTTGCGCGACCAACTGCTGAAGAAGCCAGGCGGGGGGACGCGCGAGGAAAAGATCGCACTCGGGCAAGCTTTCGAGGCGCTCTTGAGTGAGGAGCGGGAACAGCACGCGGCCACTGTCATGGCCGCCCTGAGCGCCTGTACAGTTGAGTTCAAGAACGACCCGCCAAGGGATGAGAAGATGATCGTGAATCTCTCGTGCCTGATCCAGCGCAACCGCGAGAAGGCGTTTGAGGAGGCAGTCTTGCGGGCCGCCTCCTGTTTCGACGACAACTATGCCTTCGACTACAGCGGCCCTTGGCCTCCCTACCATTTCGTGACTGCATCGCTGGCGGAGCCTGTGGGCAGCCAGCTCGTGCATTAGGTAGGACAGGCTTCCAGCCTGTCCGGACAGGATAGGTAGGACAGCCTTTCCAGGCTGTCCGGACAGGCTGGAAAGCCTGTCCTACCGACAGAGGGCCGGGCAATGTTCCTAGTGGATGACATTCTGCTCTTCCCCTTGCGCGGCGGCTTGTTCGTGTTCCGGGAAATCCAAAAGTCCGCTGACGCGGAAAAGCACGATAGCCGGCCGATCATCCAGGAATTGCAGGACCTTTATATGCGCCTGGAGACAAAGAAGATTTCCGAAGAGGAGTTTGACAAGCGCGAAGCCGTCTTGTTGGAACGCTTGGAGCAGACCGAGAGGAGCGGGCAGCCCGGATGAACGCCGTACTGGTCGAGCACGCACCAAGCCAATGCGGCTTGAGCGGCATCCTGGAGAAGCAACTGCTGTTCGTGGGCGGCAAAGGGGGCGTCGGGAAGACGACCCTGGCCGCCGCTATCGCTTTGGCCATTGCCGCCCAACATCCGGAAAGAAAAGTGCTGCTGCTGTCCACGGATCCGGCCCACTCAGTGGGCCATGCGCTGGGGGATGCCCTGAGCTGGCCCAGCCGTTTTCTCAACTTGAAGGTGCTGGAACTGCAATCCGAGCGTGTCTTCGGAGAGTTCCGCGAGCGGCACCGCGAAGGTCTGCGCAAGATAGCTTTGCGCGGCACTTTCCTGGATGAGAGCGACCTGCAACACTTTCTGGATGCGGGCCTGCCCGGCTTGGACGAGTTGGCCGCGCTCAAGGTGATCGCCGAAACCGTCAGCTCCGGGGGGGTTGACCACCTCATCGTGGATACGGCGCCCACGGGGCACACGTTGCGCCTGCTCGCGCTGCCCGAAGTCATCCGCCAATGGCGCGAGGCTCTGGACGCGCTCATGGCCAAACACCGGCTGATGGCGGCACTGTACGCCGGGCGCTGCCCGGCGGACGAGAGCGACGCATTGATTGCGGAGTTGCGGGAAACGCACACGCTCTTTCGCGAGACGATAAGCGATGCCAAGCGCGCGGCGTTCGTAGTGGTGATGAATCCCGACCCGCTTTCGCTGTGGGAGACGCGCCGGCTTTGCGGAGCGCTGGGCAAGCTCGGCGTCACAGTCCCGTGCGTGCTGCTAAACAACGTCCGGCCCCGCAATGAGGCCTGCCCGGTCTGCACACAGCTCTGTGACAAGGAAGCGGAATGGGTCCGGAAGGCCCGCCACGAACTGCGCTGCATGTTCATGGAGGTGCCCCGTTTGCCCTACGAACCACGGGGGTCACAAGCCTTGCTGGCGCTGGGGGAGTTTCTGATCGCCGGCCACAGACGCATCTGGGTGCTCCGCGCCAGCGAACATAGGGTGCGCACCGCGGCGCTCAAGCAGGCCCCGCAGGCGCCGTTCTCCCCGCGCCTGGCCAAGGCGCCTATGATCCTGGTGTGCGGGAAGGGCGGCGTAGGCAAGACGACCGTGGCCAGCGCCCTGGCCTTGCGTCTGGCGCAGGAACCGGGCACGCGTGTGCTGCTCTTCTCGACCGACCCCGCCCATTCCCTTTCCGACGCTTTTGGCCGGCAATTCGGACCGGACCCGGTCCAGGTTGTGGCGGGGCTGGACGCCATCGAAGTTGATCCTGCGAACCGGCTGGGGCTGCTGCGCGAGACCTACAGGCGGGAGACCACCGAATTCTTCGCCTCTTTGTTCAAATCCGAGCTGCTGGACAGCACGCTGGATCGCGAGGCCATGGAACGCCTCATTGACCTGTCGCCACCCGGCCTGGACGAGATCATGGCCCTGGCCGAATTGAGCCGCTACATTACACAGCGGAGGTACGACAAGTTCGTGGTGGACACGCCGCCCACCGGGCACTTCCTGCGGTTCCTGGAAATGCCCGGCCTGATGCGCGCCTGGCTGCGGGCCTTCTTTGAGATCTTCCTGAAGTACAAAGCTCTGGCCCGCGTCCCGAAAATTCAGGCGCTGCTGGTCAATCTCTCCAAAGACATCAAGGCATTCCAGGCGCTCATGGGGAATGGGGAGACAGTCGTGCTGCCCGTGGCCATCCCCACGGCGCTGGCTTTCGAGCAGACGCACGAGTTGCTCGGACGGATCGGGCAACTGGCCTTGCCCGCCGGCGTAGGCGTGCTGAACCGTTTGACCCTGCGCAGCAACGGCTGCGCCGGCTGCGGCGCCCGTTTGACAGAGTCGCGCAAGTTCCTGGTGCGCTATCGGGAGGCTTATCCCAAGCTCCACTTTCTCTGCCTGGAAGAACAGGTCGAGAACCTCACGGGCCTCGCGCAATTGGGACGGATCAGCCAGGCTTTGTTTGCATAGTAGCGCAATCCTCCGGATTGCGCCGCAAGCCGGAGGCTTGCGCCACAGAGGAAACCGTCATGCCGCAACCTCTCCGTCTTCGCATGCGTGTCCCGGCGCCGGCCCGCAGGACG
>JBEKKG010000119.1:0-11867 GCA_050010835.1 Planctomycetota bacterium | reverse complement strand
GTAAATGCGTGGCCCAGAGCGTACCGCGGGCGTCCCGCCCGCCTTCGTCCTCGCGCCCTGCCGGCCTGCCACGGGCGGGCGGGACGCCCGCGGTACATTTGCTGACATGCACCCTCTGCGATCTGCCGTCGGAAGCGCGGCTGAATCCCTCGCTGTGGGGCCGGTTCGACGTGGTCAAGGAGGACGGGAAGCTCAAGCTGATCGGCGCGAAGAAGAGCCTGGAACCGGAAGACCTGACGCTGCCGGGAAAAGGGGACGATAAGGATCTGCGGCTGGAACCGTAACGGAATTGAA
The DNA here is from genome assembly GCA_050010835.1 of Planctomycetota bacterium. GTDB lineage: Bacteria > Planctomycetota > SZUA-567 > H5-PLA8 > H5-PLA8 > JAPLOD01. The sequence continues at coordinate 11,573 of JBEKKG010000119.1, read as the reverse complement.
AATTGAAAACTGAAAATCTGGATGGGCAGGGGTAGACAGCCTTTTCAGCCTGTCCCACAGGACTGTTCGCAGACCGCGCCCACCCGCCGTTATTTTTGGGGCTGCTTGCCGCCGCTGAATTCCTCCAGGTTCTTTTCAAATTCCCGTCGAGTGTCTGGGGGAGTATTTGCGGGCAGCAGGGCTATGGCTTTTTTCTCCGTCTCAATGGCCTCCTCCTTTCTTCCATTGCGAAAGAGGGCCAGCGCCAGAGTATCGAGGATGTTACAGTTCTCGTGTTTCGTGAGTTCGGCGGCTTTCTGCGCCAACGGCAGCGCAGCCTTGGCGTCCCTTAGCTTCTCATCGGACGAAGTCAGAAGCTCCCAGGCGCAGCCGTTGAGCGCCTCGGCGCTGTCCGGGTTGGCCGCGGCACAAGTGCGCCAGAGTTGAACTACTCCCGCAGAGTCCCCTTTCGCTTTGAGTATCATGTACAGGTAGTTGTACGCGATCAGCAAGCGCGGGTTCTTCTCGATTACGCTGCGGACCCACTCCGCCGCCTTATCATCTTTGGCAACGCCAGCCCAGAAATCGGGCGCCGGCATGCCATTGATCTGCTTCAGCGTCGCTATGGACAGCAGCAACCCGGTGTCTCGTGCTCCTTGAAAGTCGAGCTTGATCTCTTGCAGGGGCATGTTCTTCAGCGGCGCAAGGTCCGTCACCTGAGAACCCTCCAGCATGATCTCAGTCAGCAGCGCGCCTGCCAGTGGCGCAAGATCACGCACCTTGGTTCTGCTGATATGCAGCTTGGCCAGGGCCTTGCCGGCCAAAGGCGAGAGGTCGCTGGCGCCCGAGCCCTCCAGGTACACTTCCTTGAGCGGAGCGCCCTGTAGAGGAGCCAAGTCCGTGACCTTGTAGCAGCCGCAGTTGATCACCTCCAGCGGCATGTCCTTGAGGGGAGCAAGATCCGCAACCTGAGTGGCCCCGATCCACAGGCGCTTGAGTTTCAGCTCTCTGATAGGCGAGAGGTCGGCGACCCCCGTATGGTTCAAGCCCAGCTCTTCTAAGGCAGTCAAGGCGCAAATAGGCGAGATGTCCGCAAGCGTCTCCTCACGTGTGCCAAAGTAAGTAACCTGGCCTTGCTCAATGCGGTGCTCGGTCTTGCCGTTGAAAGCCGGGTTTTTGGCCTTGAGCGCCGCGACCACTGCCTCCACCTGTTTTGCCGCAAGCGACTCGGCCTCAGCCTGCGCCGCTGCCTCCGCCGCGATTCGCCCAGCGGCGCTGGCCAGGCAAAGCTCCAGGTACAACTCGTTCTGCTCGCGGGCGCTCTTGCCGCGGGCATCAATGGGCAAGGGCTGGGCCTTGACGCGGGAAAGTTCCTTCTGAAATTCCGCGGCGGCGGCGCGGCAGTGGGGCGGGTCCCCAACCTGCCAGTAGCACCGAGCCAGGGTGAGTCCCCATGTATCGGGATGCGCACCGTTCTGGCGGGCCTTTTCCAGGAAATCCACAGCCCAATCGTTCTTGCCGCGGAAGGCGTACCATTCGCCAAAGGTCTTGAGCGCCTCGGCGTCGTTCTCGTTCTTCTGGAGCGCTTCCCGCGCCTTGGGCAAGAGGGCGTCGAATTCGCGGTGGCGGGCCGGGCGGGAGAAGTCGCGAAGGTGGGCGTTGCACATAGTCCCGGATAGCACCAGATTCCCATCGGGCGACAATACAACACTGGATATAAGCCCAGTGTTGTCGCTAAATGTCCGCAACTCGCGTCCCGTCGCCACGTCCCAGAGCTTTACCGTCTGGTCAACGCTTCCCGAGAAAGCCAGCTTCCCGTCGGGCGAGAATGCAATGCTCCATACAGCGTTGGCGTGTCCGCTGAATGTCCGCAGGTCGCTCCCCGTGGTCACGTCCCAAAGCTTCAGTGTACAGTCCCCGCCTCCCGAGAGCGCCAGTCTCCCATCTGGCGAGAATGCGACGCTGAACACCACTTCAGTATGGCCGCTGAATGTGCGCATTTCACGCCCTGTCGCCACGTCCCAGAGCTTCAGCGTCCTGTCCCAACAGCTTGCGGCGAGCACCATCTTCCCGTCGGGAGAGAATGCCACGCTCGATACGGGGCCCGCCAAGCCGCGGAACGTCCGCAGTTCGCGCCCCGTGGCCACGTCCCAGAGCTTCAGCAGCTTGTCCTCGCTTCCCGAGAGCGCCAGCTTGCCATCGGGGGAGAACGCGCCCCTCGTTCTGGTCCCCGTGCCGAATGTCCGCACCTCGGGCACAGTTGCCATGTCCCAGACTCTCACGGTTTTGTCCTCGCTTGCCGAGAGCACCAGCTTCCCATCATGCGAGAATGCGACCCTACCTACGATTTTGGTATGGCCACTGAATGTCCGCAGCTCGCGCCCAGTTACCACCTCCCAGAGCCTTACCGTATTGTCCGCGCTTCCCGAGAGCGCCATTTTCCCGTCGGGCGAGAACGCCACACTAGGTACAATGCCCATCAAGCCGCGGCCAAAGGTCCGCAACTCACGCCCGGTAGCCACATCCCAGAGATTCAAATGATCCCAGGTTCCCGAGAGCGCCAGCTTGCCATCGGGCGAAAAGGCGACGCCCCTTGCGTCGCTGCTTGATTTCCACAGCTCGCGCCCCGTCGCCAGGTCCCACAGCTTCAGCGGCTGGTTAAAGCTTGCCGAGAGCGCCAGCTTGCCGTCTGGCGAGAACGCGACGTCATATACCAAGTCAGTGTGGCCGCTGAGTGTTCGCAGCGCCCGCCCCGTCCCCACGTCCCAGAGCTTCAAGGTCTCGTCGTCGCTTCCCGATAGCGCCACTTTACCGTCGGGTGAGAAGGCGACACTCCTTACGGCACCGTTGTGGCCGCTGAATGTGCGCAACTCGCGCCCTGTCGCCACGTCCCAGAGCTTCAGCGTCCTGTCCCAACTTCCAGAGAGCGCCAGCTTCCCGTCGGGCGAGAACGCGACACCCCATACCGGCGCCGTGTGGCCGGTGAATGTCCACAATTCGCGCCCCGTCGCCACGTCCCAGAGCTTCAGCGCCCTGTCCCAACTTCCAGAGAGCGCCAGCTTCCCGTCGGGCGAGAAGGCCACGCCACTAACCTGTGCACTGTGGCCGCCGAATGTGAGGATGCACGCGGGGTAGGAGCAGCGCAGTTCGAAGATGCCCGCCTCAACAGGGAACGTCGGCTCCCCGAGACCGGCAAGGGTACTCCGCGCCTCGTTGTAACGGTCCAGGCTCTCCACTGGACGCCCGGCCAGGAAAAGCGCATCGGCTTGCGAAACCAGGCTTTCGGCCAGACGCCGCCTCGCTTCCGTCTCCTTTTGCGTGGCCTTCGTTTCGGCCGCGCGCGCCCGCTGGGCCTCGGCTTTCTCATTCGCGGCGGCGGTTCTTGCTTTGTCCCGTTCGGCAACCAACTGAGCGTTGTACCACAGCCCTCCGCCGATTAGGCTCAGCAGTGCCACCACGCTGACCGCGATCAGCGCCGCCGCCGTGGGCCGCCGCCGCACCCACTTCGCGGTCTTCTCCCACGGACTGGAAGCCCGTGCCACAATTGGCTCGTTGCTGAGCCAGCGCGCCAAGTCCTCGGCCAGCGCTTGCGCGGACCCGTACCGCTTCGCGGGCGCCTTCTCCAGGCACTTGAGGCAGATCGTCTCCAGGTCCTGCGGGACGGCGGGAACGATGTGCCGCGGACGGAGCGGCTCATCGAAGATCACCGCGCGCAATATCTGCAGGGCGCTCTCGCCTGAGAACGGCGGCCGGCCGGTGAGCATTTCGTAGAAAACCGCGCCCAGACTGTAGACGTCCGCCGGCGGCCCGACCAGCTTGCCCTTCCCTTCGGCCTGCTCCGGCGGCATGTACGCGGGCGTGCCCATTACCTGGCCGGAGTGACTGAGGCTGGAGTCTCTGGCGATGTCCTTGGCGAGGCCGAAGTCCATGACCAGCGGTTCGCCTACCGCGCGCTCGTTCGCCGGCAGCGCCACATTTGTCGAGCTGCCTGGTTTGGCATCGCCCGAGGTTGATCCGCCTTTAGCAAGTTCCAGCATGATGTTTGAGGGCTTCAGGTCGCGGTGGACCACGCCCTGTTCGTGGGCGTATTGGACCGCCCGGGAGACTTTCTCCAGTAAGAAGGCTTTTTCACGGTACGTGAATTGGCGTTGCCGCAGGGCGTCGGCGAGCATCACGCCATCCACCAGGTCCATCACGAGATAGAGCTGCCCGGCCGCAATGCCAAAGTCATGCACGGGGACGATGTTCGGGTGGCGGAGCTTCGCGGAGTTCTGGGCCTCGCGGCGGAAGCGTTCGGTCTCCTGTTCCGAGGCCTGCTCGCCGGCGACCATGACCTTCAGCGCCACGCGGCGGTCCAGGCGCGTGTCCAGGGCCTCCCAGACGGCGCCCATGCCGCCCCGGCCCAGCAGACGCACCAGCGTGTACGGCCCGAGCTTGCGGGACCGAGCGTGGCCATCATGTGCAACGCGCGGCTTGGCGGCGTCGCGGATCAACGTCGGGGCGGTCGCAGGGTTGGGCGCCACGGGCCTGACGGGCCGCAGCGTCTCGCCAGGTTCCTCGTGCGATGGCAGGGTCGGTGGCACAGTCGAGTCGTCAGTCATGCCTGGGGCCTCGATAGGCAACGCTTATAGGGCCAACTATACTATGCATGGCTGAGAAGCCAGTTCTTTTTGGAAAATCGTGTAAAGAGGGGTGCGGGACAGTTTCGACGCGTCCCCTCTCCCCTTGCGGGAGAGGGCCGACGTGAGCGAAGCGAACGCGGGGTGAGGGGTGTCGTGCCCCTCGCCCTACCCCCTCCCGCGAGGGGAGGGGGAAAAACAGCCCGCCGAAAGTGTCCCGCACCCTGTAAAGAGTGCTCTGTAGCGCGCAGGGGACAGACCATCGCAACTGCAACGTGGCGGGTGGCACGTTCATGCCCAGCGGCCCGAATCGCGGCTTGTGCCGATTCGTGCTGCCCATGTCCGCAGCAGTGTTGAGACAGGGCCGCGTTTCATTGCGAGTGGCGCGATGACCACAGCTTTGTCCCGCTGTCTGTTTACTTTGGCACGACACTTGCTAATTCTTTGCTGTTGTCGTCCAAATCACATTTGGACCATGGCTCTTTGACAATTGAAGATTCTACCGGCACATCAACGGGTTGGGATATAACCTGGGCATGTTTTTGCTATACATAGTCCAGCAAAGGCTTTGACGAAGTCAGTTATCCAACCAACAATCCGAAATCCGAAACTCAAGATCCCAAATGCCAGGCCTGGGCGGGTCTTTTTGGCTTGGTGGGAAAACCAAGGCGCCTGGACGATGTGGTGCCCGCGCAGGCACAGGAGTTCAGGATCGTCTTGCGCTGGCGCACTGGCTTTGGCAGGGAAGAGACAGCCGTGCGGGATGCTGCCGCTCAAACTTGCGGAGGAAGAGTCCGTGTGCTGTGCTACCCCCTGGCACTCCCACGGACTGCGCGGGGATTACGCACTCACCAGGCACTTACAACGCAGGAATCACGCAGGAATCACGCGCTTTGAACGCACTATAATCAAGATATACGCGCTCCATTTCTCCCAATGTCTAAGGGTTTATAAGAATGAGAGACCCAAAAAGCAGCCGGGACAAGATCAAGGGACAGAAACGGATCCTTAGCCCTTCAAGCCGTGCGTTCCAAGGATGCGACAGTTGACGCCACTTCATTGGTAAAGCTCGTCGGACCTTACACAGAAGGCCTGCAAACCCTGTGCAGAAAGTGAGCAATCATGCGACAAAACGTTTCAAAAAATGGCTGCCTTCCGTACTGCTCTGTATCTTATAACCTCATAGCTGTTGCTGACTTAGCTCTAGTGAATTTCGGGGGCCGCCACGAAACCCCTCTCCCGCCACCCGCCCAATTGGATTCCGCGAATCCGCTATTGCTTTTCCGCCCCCCGCGTGTATCATCCTCCTGTGTTCTCCGAGGCCGGAGGACGACAGCCCGCGCGCCGCTTGGAAATGGGCTTGGTATCGGCGCCAGAAAGGAGATGGCAGACAAGAGGGTCCGTGAGCAGATCGCGCGCCTCGCCGCGCAACTGATGTACGAACGCCTGGAAACCGAGTATTTCACCGCCAAACGCAAGGCCGCCAGACAAGTGGGTCTCGACAGCCGTTACCACCCCAAGGACCTGCCGTCCAACCGCGAGATCCGCGACCACATCCAAATCCTGGCCTGCATGTACGAAGGCGACGCACGCTTCGGGAATCTGCAGTTCATGCGCCTGGAAGCCTTGCGCCTGATGCGCAAGCTCAGCCGCTTCCATCCCGCGCTGCTCGGCAGCGTCCTGACCGGGCACATTCGCAAAGGCTCCGACATTGACATCCACGTCTTCTCGGACCAGATCGCCGCGCTGACCCTGGTGCTCGACGATCTCGGCCTGCACTATGCCGTCGAGCACAAGCGCATCATCAAGCATAACGAGGAGCGCGTCTTCACGCACATCCACGTGCAGGACCGTTTCAACTACGAGCTGACCGTGTACCCCGAGAGCAAGCTGGGCTACGTCTTCAAGAGTTCCATCACCGGCAAGGCCATCGAACGCGCCACGCTGCGCGAACTGGAGCAGTTCCTGCACGCGGAGTATCCCGAACTCAACCTCGACGCGGAGACCGAGTCGCTCGAAGAACAGATTGACTGCTACGACCTCTTCCGTCTCCTGCTCCAGCCGCTGGAAAACGTGAAGCAGAATCCGCGCTACCATCCCGAAGGCGACGCGCTCTATCACAGCCTGCAGGTCTTCGAGCTGGCCCGCGAGGCGCGCCCCTGGGATGAGGAGTTCCTGCTGGCGGCGCTGCTGCATGACGTGGGCAAGGCCATTGATCCCGCGGACCACGTCAACGCCGCGCTCCAGGCGCTCGAAGGCGCCCTCACGCCGCGCACTGAGTTCTTCATCGCGCACCACATGGACGCCCACCTCCTCCGCGCCGGAACGCTGGGCCACCGCGCCGCCTGCCGCTTGCGCGCAGCGGAAGATGCCGATGAACTGCTGTTGCTGCGCGACTTGGACGACCAGGGCCGCCGGTGCGGGGCTCTGGTCTGCACGCTGGACGAGGCGTTGGTCTATCTCCGCCGCCTCGCCCAGGAGTCCGCGGGCACTGAACAACCGCAAGGAAATCCGAAACTTGAAATCCTTACGGCCGCTCGACCACCGGCGCCGTCTTGACCCGCGGGCGGATGGGCAACTCCTCGATGCCGGCGAACTGCGGATCGTCCTGGCAGCGAACCTCTTCTTCGCCCATGAACGGGCAACAGGCATCCACCCAGGTCATGAGGCGCTGGAGGCTCAGCGCGTCGGCCTTGACGTCATTGTGCTTGCCGCTCATGGCGTGCTCGACCAGCTTGCTGCTATAGGACAGATAACGCCTGGGCGGCAGCGTCGCATAAGCCTTGGGGTCGTTCAGGGTGGGATCCATGCTCTCGACGGGGATCGCTCCGGCGATGCCGTAGCCGGCCTGTCCGCGGTTGTGGACGGGATTGCCCCAGCCCGCGGAGCCGACGAGCGTCAGGTACGGTTCCTTGAAAACGCTGACGCCGGGGCGCAGGGTCAGGTCGAGCGTCTTGCGCGCTTTGCCGTCGCCCTGATGGCACTTGCCGCAGTAGCGGTCCAGGACCGGCTGGGCAAACCGTTCGTAGCTGATGCTTTCATTGCCCCACGGCGGCGGCGACACCTTGGTAGGAACGCTCAGCAAAGCAACCCCTGCGGCACTTGGCGGCGCCACGCTGTGCAACTCATGGCAGCCCACGCAGCCGCGTTTTTCGCCGGGCATCAGGCCGGTAAAGCTGCGCATGGTCTGGAGGCAGCGGTACTGTTCATCCAAGAGCTGGAAGAAGAGCGCCCGTCCCGGCGGCGCCTCGAAGCAGACTGAGCCGTCTGCGGCGACCGGCACGATGGAGATGACGCGCTTGACACCTTCCTCCTGGACGATTGAAATCGCCGGCCCCGAATTGCGGTAGGCCTTGGCCCAGGTGGAGTAGGTCTTGTGGTCCAGTTGCATGACGCGCAAATACTTGACGCTGCCCGGCGCCAGCTCCGGCACGCCCTCGCAGACGTTGCTGCTGAAGAACAGGCCGTTTTCGAGCGGCTTGCGGTCCTTGCCCGTGCCGGGCCAGACGACGCGATCGGGCTGCACCGGCGGGCAGGCGCGCGGGCGGACCGGCAGGGCGTGCCAGATGTTGTGCGCGCCCTCATAGAGCAGCTCGCGGTTGCCGTCAGTGTCCATCAGGTACAAGCGGAACTTGTTGTCGCTCCCGCGGGCGGAAACCAGGAAGTCCTTCTCGCTGAGCGGCCACGGTGACATGTAGCCGCCGAACGCGCCGCAACGATGGTAGTTCGGCGACTCGTGTACGTCCACAGGCGGCGGGCTGCACTCCGGCCAGCGCAGGTCGGCCGTGACTTTGGCTAGGCCGCTCGGGAAATTGAAGCCGCTGTCGTGGTCAATAATGCCGATGGAGCCGCTGAACCAATCGTGGTGCGCCACGCCGCAGAACATGATCCTGCGGCTGCCGGGAATGGCCTGGGGCTGGCTGGGATGGTCGGGCCAGACGCTCTGGTTGCCCCAGAAAAGCGCGGTGCCCGTGCCGTCCTGGTTGGTGGTCCAGAGCTTTTGCAGCCGCCACAGCGGCTTGTCGCTATATTCCCAGCGGGAGTAGATGACGCGCCCGTCGTGCAACAGCGCGGGCACAAAGTCGGGCTCGCCGTTCTGGCTGATGAGATAGATGTCCGAGCCGTCGCGGTTGCAGCGGGCCAGCGTGTAAGACCAGATGAACGGCCCGCAGCGGACATAGGAATTGCCGCGGGTCGTGGTGAACATGATATGTCCGTCCGGCAGGCATAGGGGGTCAATGTCATCGTAATCGCCGAAGGTCAACTGGCGTTGGCCGGTCCCGTCGGGGTTCATTTCGTAGAGGTGGAAGGCTTTCTCGTCGTGGGCCTTGTAACAGAAGAGGATTCTGCGCGCGTCAAAGGACAGTTCCGGCTTCCAGAAGCTGCCGGGCTTGTCGGGCGCCAGTTGAGTTACATGTGCGTCGGGGCGCAGGCCGTCCAACAGCAGCAGCCGCCCGCCCGGGCTGGCATGAATGCCCATGCGATGAGTGGCCTCATGGCGCCACTCCGGCCCGCCGGGATAGGGCTGGTCAATGCAGAGCACCTGAGTGAAATCCACGGCTGGATTCTTGAACAAGATGCGGCGCTTGACCTGGCGGAGCGCATAGTAGAGTTCCGTGGCGTCAGCCTGGTCCGCCCCCGCGGCGGCAGCCTGGCGCAGGCGGCTTTCCAAGGCGTCGAGGGCGCTCAGTTCCTCCTTGAAGTCGGGAGGCTGAGGAGTTTTGGCCAAGCGCTCGGCAAGCTGCCGCGCCCAGCTTAGCTCGGACTCGCTCCTCTTCAGCAGCGGTGTGCCCATAGCCTGGAAGAGCCAGTCCTTTTGCAAAACCGACAGTGCTTCGGTAGCCGAGAGGTCTTTGGTCGGTGGGGTGGTAGGATTAGGCACGAAATAAGGCAAATGGTAGGTTTCGGAATAAGACTGCTGTTTGCGCGCGTTGCGGAGCGTCTCCGCGGTCAAGCCAGAGAACGGCTTCCACTGTTCGATGGGCGCGCCTTCAGCCGCCTGGAGCTTGGGGAACGAGTCCCACACGCCGGAGTAACCGCGCACAGGCCGGGTCAAGCCGGCCATGAGCACACATATCCCTGTCGGCGGGTCCACGACCAGCAGGCTGCCGGTGCGCGAGTCCAATTGGCTAAAGTCGTTCTCATGCGTGTGGGCCGCCTCAATGTTCACGTAGAACGAGAAGCGCAGGTCCGAGAGCGCCTCCTTGCCGGTATTGGTGATGAGGAACTCAACGGCCACCTCGCTGCCCTTGCCCATCAGCGCGCGCACGCGGAAGCGGAGTTTTCCGTCGCCCGTCTCCGTCGCGCCCAGGGCTTCCGTCTGGCTCAAAGCCACCGGGCGCTGGAGGATGCGCAGGTTCTCCACGAGGAAGTCGCCTTCCTGGCGCAGGCCGGCACGATGTTCCCCGGCGGCATCTCGATAGTGGAGGTAGTACGTGAACTGGCTGATCTGCCCGCCATACTTGCAGGCGAAGCACTGCTTCACCCCCCGCCAACTGAAGAAGCAGTGGCCTTCGAGCGCGAAGTCGGTGGCGTCGTTGCGAATCCAGGCCTTGCCCGGAGGCGGCGCGGCAGGTGGCTCAGCCGGTTCCGGCAGTGCAGCGAAATCCGTGCGGGCCTGCTCCAGCCTGCGCGCCGCCGCGTCGGCTGAGTTGTCGTAGACCAGCAGCACCACGTGCCGGGCCGATTGGCCGGCCGCAAGGTCGCCTAAGCGCCAGGTCAGCAACCCGTCAACGTTGCCGAAGGAGTCCAGTCCTTCGGCGAGACAGGTCCCAGTCCAGGCGGCGAGGACAGCGAGTATGAGGCGGGAAAAGGAGGCATTCATTTCATGTCGCTTAGCTCCTGGCATCGCGAAAGTCTAACCCCTGCCCGCCGCCACGCCACTGTGAAAAGATTGCCGTCGCGCCATCCCGCAGGTACAATGCCGGCATGTGCGACGCTCCGCCCAAGAATCCCCAGGCACCGCAGCCTGAGCCGTCTGCCAAAGCCGTGGCGGATTTGCGCCGGCGCTTACACAAGCAAGCCCCCCTCACCCTACCCTCTCCCCCGGCAGGAAAGGGGTCGGCACCGCTCGCCCCCATCGTTTTTCGCCGTGACCTGCCGCGTACAGAGCACGCGCCGGCGCCTGCTCGGCCCTCGGGCAGGCCGCTGCCCCTTGCTGAGGCCCTCTCCGGCGTGGAAATCGTTGCGCCCAACGGTTCGCGCACGTACTTGGTTGAAGAACGGGCCATCGTCCAGAACCTGGCCGCAACCATACGCACGGGCGCGGCCGTGGAACTCTCCGCGGCCCTGGGCCAGGCGTTGGAGAATCCCGCCTCGGCGCTGCGCGGGTTGTTGAGAGAACTGGCTCTGACCGAACCCCCGCGGCTGGAGGACCTGCTGTTCCTCGATCTGGAAACGACCGGCTTAGGCTCCTCACCGCTGTTCCTCATCGGGACGCTGGCCTGCGACGCTGCCGGCCTGGCCCTGCGGCAGTTCTTCGCACGAGACTACGCCGAAGAGAGTGCCGCGCTGCTGTGTTTCCTTGAGCGCGCCGCGCAACACAAGTTGTTGGTCACCTTTAACGGCAAGAGTTTCGACGTGCCGTATCTGCGGATGCGCGCCGCGGCCGCCGGCGTGCCTTGCCGTCTCGCGCACCTCCACCTCGACCTCTTGCACGCGGCGCGGCGCATCTGGAAAGACCGCTTTGGCGACTGCCGCCTGCAGACGCTGGAGTACCATGTCTGCGGGCGCAGGCGGCACGACGATATTCCCGGCGCTGAGATCGCCGAGGCGTACCATGCCTACGTGCGCAGCGGCGACGCCAGGCAAATGCGCGCGGTCCTCAGCCACAACCGCCGCGATCTGCTGACGCTGGCGGAGATTCTGGTGCAGATGCCCGTGCCGCGCGCCGATGATTTGTTGGGCGGATTGTAGGACAGGCTTTCCAGCCTGTCGAATGGTAGGAGAGGCTTTCCGGCCTGTTCGGACAGCCTG
>JBEKKG010000118.1:0-11915 GCA_050010835.1 Planctomycetota bacterium | reverse complement strand
CATGGCGTTATGATCGGCGAAGGGGACCTTGGTCAGGAAGGCCTTGTTGTTGCCGCGGTCGAAACTGCCCCAGCCGCCGTCGTCGTTCTGCATGCCGAGCATCCACAACACGCCGCGCTCCACCGCGGCGCGCTGGCCGGCGGGCGAGTATTCCCGCGGAGGGGCCTCGGAGCCGTTGAAGCCGCGCTGGACGGGGCTGGTGGGCAGGCGGCGCGGCGGGAGCCCCGGCAGCGTGCCCCAGCCGTGGGCGAAGCACAACGCCATCAGGGTCATGCAGGTGTCGTCCACGTCCGGGAAGAACTCATTGAGGAACTCAAAGTACCAGCCGCCCGGCGGCGTGGGGTTGTTGGCCTGCCAGTCGCCAACTTCGCTGGTCTGCTTGGACAGAAGCCACGCGGCGCCATGCTGCATGGCGGGGTGCTCCGGCGGCAAGCCGGCCTGCCCCAGCGTATAGACGCTGATAGCGGTGTCCCAGACCGGCGGGACGCAGGGCTGGACCTCGATGTGCGCGGCGTCGCGCTCGATCTCCAGCATGTCCAGTTCGTGAATGCCGCGTTGCACCAGGGGGTGGTCTTCCGCGTAGCCGAGGCACTTGAGCGCGATGACGGAGTTCATCATGGCGGGCAGGATCGCGGCCAGGCCGCCGGACTTGGGGAAGCGCTCCACCATCCATCTTTCGGCGCGCTGGAGCGCCATGGAGCGGGCCGCGGCCACGGGGAATTTTTCGGCGAACTTGAGCGCGCGGTCGGCGAAGATGAAGAAGTTGCGCCAGGTGACGGTCGCCTGGTCGCGCTGCAAGGCCAGGTCGGCCTGCTCCCGCCCCCCGGCGAAAAGCTCGTCCACGCCGCGCTCGCGCGGGATGGGCACCGTGGGCTTGTGGGCGTAGATGATCGAGAGCGGCACGAAGATGGCCCGCGACCAGCTCGACATGTCGCTGATGTGCAGCGGGCTGGCCGCGGGCACCAGGATCATCTCCGGCGGAATCGCCGGCACGTGTTCCCAGGCATACTGGCCGAAGAAAGCCAGGTAATACTTGGTGTAGGAGTTGGCCTTTGTCGCGCCGCCCAAGCTCAGGATCAGCTCGCGCGCGCGGCATAAGTCCGGCTCGCCGGCCGGAATGCCCGCCAGCTTGAGGGCGAAGTAACTGAGCACCGAGATGGAGAGTTCCGGCGGCCCGCCGTAGTAGATGTTCCAGCCGCCTTCCGGCAGCATGGCCTCGCGCAGGACGCGGGCATACTTCGGGATCTTCGGGTCGGCGGGATGGCCGAAGAGCCATTTGAAAAGGATGAAGTAACTTTCGAGCGTGGTGTCGGCTTCCAGTTCGGCGCACCACCAGCCCTCGGGGTTCTGGCGTGCCAGGAGCCAATCCCGAGCGGCCAGCAGGGCGCTATCCACTGCGGCCTGGTCCGGCGCAGCGTCGGCGGGCAGGACGTGCGCCGCCGGCTCAGGCATGGCGATCATGCCAAGCTGTGTTTCCTGCTCAGTCCTCAAGAAGCCGCATCCCTCCTGTAAGGCGCTCCTCTGGATCGCCCTGTTGATGACAGAATACAACACCAGACGCGGCAAGGGTAACGCATCTTCACCTGGTGACAAGGGCCGAGCCGCGCGCGTAAGCAAGCGGTCACAGGGAGCGGTCCGGCAGATGCTATAGGAATCATGGGAAGAATGGGAGTGATGCAACCGCTCCCTTACGGTCGCGGCTCGGTTACGAAAAGCAAAGGCCTTTTCTCTGTGCCTCTGTGTCTCTGTGGTGAATTAGAACGTCAGCGTGAACCCGCCGCTGACAATGTGGTGGTGGTACTTGCGGGTCTGGATGGTGGAACCCTGGGTTTCATAGATAGCGCCCCAGTTGATCGAGACGTTGTGGTGCAACTGGGCGTCGAAACGGATTTCGCCGCTGCAGCGCTTGTCGAGCCGATAGTTCTCCAGGATGCCGCCGCTCACCAGGCGGTGCGAATACGGATAGTCGTCGCGGCGATAGGAGGCTTCGGCCTGCCCATACAGCACCTTCCAGATTTGCGCCCGGTACTGCCCGCGCACGCGCTGGTCGTCCTCGCTCCAGGTCACGTCCTGGCTCCAGCGATAATCGAAGTTGCCGCGGAACCGCAACTCATGGTCCCATTGCGGCAGCAGCAGCCGGTAATCGAACATCCCGCCGGTTTCCCAACCGGTCAAGGTTTTTGCGTCGTGGTAAAAGTCGTTGCGCGTACCGGAGACTCCGAAACGCAGGCGGTTCCAGGAGTCGTCGTAGGTGGCGGTTGTTTCCAAGCGGCTTTCCCGGCGAAATGACTGATACGCCAGTTCGGAGAACCGCTCCTTGAACTCAGTCGTGACATTGCTGAACGCACTCACGTCAGAAAAGACAACACTGGCCTTGGCTGCGTCCTGAAGGTAGTCGTCTTGGTGCAGGTTCAGGTAGTCCAGGCCAAAGTGCTCAGCGCCCACCCAGACGGCCATCTGGCTGTTCTGGTACGGCCGCCCGGAGACATCGAGGTATTCCTGGGTGAAGAAATCTCTCCCGCCCGTGATCACGTTCTGGGTTTCCACGGCCACGACGTTGGAGTCCTGGCCGTACGAATAATCGAAGACCACGCGCCAGGGCTTGCCGGAGAGGCTGCGCGCGGCCTGGCTGGCCGCGTTCGACCACTCGGATTCGGGGCCGGCCAGTCTGCGATAGGTGCTGGTGGCCTCCCACACGCGCCCCAGGCCTTCCAGCGAGGCGGCCGCGTAGAACCTGGCGGCAGCGGCCCGCGTGCCGCCTGCAGCGGCCAATTGCCGGAAAAGAGGCAGGGCCTCAGCGTAGTTCTTGTTCTCGTAAAGGCTGCGCGCCAACAGCCAGCGCAGCGTCAGGTTGTCAGGGTTTTTCACGGCAGCGGGCTTGAGCAGCGCGAGGGCCTGCGGGGCCTGGCCGGCATCGAGATAACACTGCCCGAGGTACTCGACGGCTGCCTCGCCCCACTCATCGTCCCGCTTCGACAGCGGCTCGAACAGCGCAATGGCCTCCGCAGTCTTCTTCTGTTTGAAGAGCGCTGTGGCCAGCCCGAACCGCGCAGGCACGTGCTCGGGCGCGGCTTCGAGCGCGCGGCGGAAGGCCGCTTCGGCTTGGGCGTGCTGCCCCAGCTTGCTTTCGCACTTGCCCTGCAGCGTATAGGCGCGCGCCGGCGCGAAACCCAGTTCCGCCGCCCGCTGGCAGGCGCCCCGGGCCTGCTCATATTCTTGTCGGCCAAACTGCGCTTCGGCCTGTTTGAACCAGGCTTCCGCAGTCCGCGGCTCTGGTTCGCCCGCAAAGCCGAATTGCAGCGCAAAGAGTACGCCAAAGAGACCTGTACATACTGGCAGAGCAACGCACTTCCTTCTTGTGGGCACGCAGCATTCCTCGAAGCCTGACGGAGCCTATGCGCTGAGTGCGATATGTCAAACGAGAACAATGCCAATTCTCCGGCTCCTGGCGCGCGCAAACGCGCAAGCCAGAAAGATGTTGCGGCCTTTTTTTTGCTGTTGACATTGCCTGTCCCAGGAGATAGAATTACAATGTAACCGGCTTGGGTTGGATTTGTCACTAACAAGTGGCAAGAGGAGCTTCAATTATCGGGTCTTGCGGGGTGAGTCATGCACGAGTATCGAGGAGGTCTGGCGCTGGTTCTGTCGCTGACAGGGGCAGTGTTTTCCGTGTCGGCAGCCGCCGTGGCGGACAAAGTTGATTCAGGGGCAGCCGACGCCTCGAACGGTGTGGTGGTTTCTCCCGATTCAGCGGAACGTCCGGGGGCAGGTGAGGCCGCCAAGCCCAATCCTGCCAGAGCAGCCGCTGAACCTGATTGGTCAGCGGAGCATCCCGAGCGGCTGACTGAGCAGGACTGCGTAGGGAAGCCAGACCAGGTAGTGCGTCCAAGCAAAAAAGATCAAGCCATGGGCAAGAAGGATCGTGCAATGGCTCAAGGCCGCAATGATCGTCTGGAGCGGCCTGAAACCATAGACCGTCAAGGCGCGGCGTGTGCAGCCTGAGGGAAGCGTTAACGAGGCCGGTCAGGCCTCGGGGTGAAGCTGGGGTTTGAGGCTTGAGCCTTCAAGTACGGGGTCTGAGGGTGAGAGTCTCCAGGGAGGGTTTCTCAATGAGCAAATCAGCAGTTTCGCGTGTTGTGATGGCGGCTGTCTGTGTGGCGGCGTTACAGTGCAGGCCGGCGGCGGCCATCGCCATCGGCAGCCAGGCACCGCCGATCAATGCGGCCGGCTGGATAAATGGAGCGCAGTCCATCCAGCCGGGCCACGTTGTAGCCCTCGAATTTTGGGCAACATGGTGAGGGTTCTGCGTACAGTCCGTCGGTACGATGGACGCGGATTACAATAAGTACAAAGCACAGGGCGTGATCTTCATGTCTCTGAGCGATGAGGCTCAAGGCGTTGTCCAACAGTTCGCGCAGTCAAACGTCCCCGCTCCCCAGTACCCTATCGGGTATGGGTCAACGAGTGAGAATGATTACGGCGTTACAGGCTATCCAGACGTCTACGTAATTGATGCCACGGGAAAAGTCGTCTGGGAAGGCAGTCCAGACGGTCTGGACGCGGAGCTTGCGTCCATCCTGGGCGGCGGTGGAGGAGGTGGTGGCGGCGGTGGCGGCGGCGGTGCTGTCGCGATGCCAACATTCTCCCCGGCTCCCGGCAACTTTAGCAGTGCGCAGTCGGTGACGATTTCCTGTACCACGGCCGGGGCGACGATTCACTACACCACCGACGGTAGCCAGGCGACGGCCAATTCCAATACCTACGCCAATCCGATTAGTGTCAGCAGCACCACCACCATCAATGCTGTGGCCTGTAACGCGACCGGTTGCACCGCCGATGTCAGCGCCACGTATACGATCACTGCCAGCGCCGCCGGCGCACCCGTAATCACGAGTTCCCCGACGGCCTCGGGCACTGTGGGCGTGGCCTTCACCTTCCAGATCACAGCTACCTACAACCCCACCAGCTATGCCGCCGGCAACATGCCACCGGGATTGTATCTCAACGCCACCACGGGCGCCATCACCGGCACGCCGCAGGTGGCTGGGGTTACCAGTACGGCCATCTTCGCGACCAATGCCGCGGGCACAGCCTCCGCCACATTGCAAATAACCATCGGGGCCGGCAGCAGCGGTGGCGGCTCGGGCGGCGGCGGACCTCCGCCGGCACCACCCAATACCCCACCCACAATCAGCAGTTCCACCACGGCCAGTGGCACCGTCAACCAGGCCTTCAGTTATCAGATCACGGCCAACGGCACTACCCCCATGTCTTATGACGCCACGAACCTGCCTGCGGGTCTGTCCTATGACGGCCGCGGCACGATTAGCGGCACGCCCTCGGCGGTGGGCACATCCAACATCACCATTACTGCCAAGAATGTCGTCAGCACCGCTACGGCGACATTGGTATTGGCCATCTACCCGCTGAACCCCGGTCCCCCGGCCATCACCTCCCCAACTACCGACACAGCCAAAACCGGAAATCTGTACTCGTATCAGATCGCGGCCACCAATAATGCCGCCAGCTTCAACGCCACCGGGTTGCCGGACGGTTTGAGCTTCTCCGGCAGCGCGATTTCGGGCACACCCACGGGCATTGGGCAATTCGCCATCACCTTGAGCGCCTCGAACATAATCGGCACCGACACGAAGACGCTGGTGCTTACCATAAACGACGCTTCGGGGACCAATCCCAACCAGCCGGTCTTCAGTTCACCTCCGTCAATGCCGGCCCCGATCGTGGCCGGAGGAGCCGTGACGCTGACTGCCGCTGGCAGCGACGCCGGCGGGAGCACGCTCCTGTATACCTGGAACTTTGGCGACGGCACCGCCGCCTACGGCGCGTCGGTGACGCACACCTACGCGGCGCAGGGGATTTACAATGCCACCGTCACCATCAGCAATGGGGTCAACTCCGCAACCACTGCGGTGGACGTGGCTGTGAACGCCACAGCCCGTGGCAGCACGAACCTTGTGGTATCCAAGGTTGCCATGAAGTTCAGCTTCATGGCCTCCAACAAAGACAGTATCACCATGAGTGGCACCATTCCCGTGCCGCAGAACTTCAGCCCGGAGCAGAAGAAGTTTATCATTGCTATGGGCGACCTGAACCCGCCGGCGATGGTTCTGGATGCCAAAGGCAAGGGCCCCAGTGGAAACACCACGGTGGCGCTGGCCGGCAAACTGAACAAGAGCGGCACTTTTACGGCCTCGCCGGTCAAGTTCACTGTCACGTTCAAGAATCAGCAATTGTGGAACCCGCTGACGTGTTTGGGCTTCAAGAGCGGGAATGTGCCCAAGACGCCGATTGACGTGCCGGTGCTTGCCTCGCTCGACGGGGTGAGCTACGTTGCCCACGTGACCGTTACCTACACGTCTAAGTGTGGCAAAAGCGCCTCGGCCACAAAGTAGGCGCGGCGGTTGGAGATCCTCAATAAGTCCCACGGACGGGCGGATGTGCGCCCGTCCGTGTTTTTTTTGTGACCGTTCGGTCTCCGAGCCGCGCGCGTAAGCAAGCGGTAATGTCCGCTCCCTCACGGTCGCGGCTCGGTCTGAACGGATACAAAATCCGTTGCCCTTCAGTCCGCGCGTTTCACGCCATATTCTTCGAGCAGGACCTTGGCCGGGTCGAGATCAGGCGTGACCTGAGCCGTCAGTTCCTCTTCGTCTTCGGGTAGAGCGTCCGCCTGACGCGAAAGGCGCTCCAACCAGGACTTCTCCAACTCCGGCACAACCACCAAGCCTGCAGCGGCGGCTTTGCGGAGCACCTCCAGTGTGGCCCGCGCGGCGCAGCGGGTGCGGCGGTAGGGCGTCGGTTCAGCCACCAGTTGGCGCGCAAGCTGTAGGACCACGTCCGGCCGCAGGATGTACGCCTGCGGATCGGACTTGGCGTCCGATTCAACCAGCCAGTCGCGCAGGCTGAGCGCCGCGTTGCGCCCGTGGCCGGACGCGACATTCATCAGCCGGACGGCGTAAACGAGCTGCTCCATGCAGACCGTGGGCGCCATGCCGCCCAGCAGCTTGACGTTCTGCACCGACTCATTGCTCCACAAGTCCGCCACGGCCTGGGAAATGTTGCCGACTGGCGTTAGGTGGGCGCACGCCGCGATGGCGCCCTCCATCGCGATCGGGCAGCCGGTGATGGCCTTGATGTACGGGCCTTCGTAGGCGCAGTCTTTGTTGGGGCCTTGGGCGCCGCGCTCATAAGCGACCAGGCTGCGGGCCACCGTCATAACGCGGACCACGGCCGCGAAGACGCGGGGCAAGTAGCGCTTTTCGGCCAGGACCATGGCGGTGTTGCCGAAACCGCAGGCCGTGTCGCCGGACGGGATGACGCCGTGCTTGCCGCAGACGGCGACGATCTTGTCCCACAGCAAGACCATATCGCGGCTGGCCAGAACACCCAGGGCGAAGGCGACGGACTGCAGGTCGCCATTGAGCAGGGCGTCGTCGTGGACCTCTTTTCCGCCGGTGGACTCGATCGCCAGGAACGTGGCCCCGGCCTGCGAACACAATTCGAAAGAACGCACCATCTTGTCCCAGAGGTGGCCCCTCATGCGCGGCGGCCGCTCATGATCGCGGATGTCGTTGGGCGTGACCCGCAGGCCGCTCTTGAGGCCGTGGGTGCGCGCGTACTTGTCGAGCGTCTGGCGAAGGATGGCCGTGAGCTCCGCGCCCCATTCGGGTGTCAGGGTCATCGGCGGCAGGAGCTCGAATTCCACAATCAGTCCGGGCGCGTTCAGCTCCACGGCGCGCGCACACGCCCCTTCGATCATGGAGGCGTATTCCGCGCGGATCTCAGGCATGGTCTGCGCCGAAATGTCTATGGCCGGCAGGGTGAAGTTCAGTTCCGGGTAGACAGTGCCGCCGCCGATGCGCAGCCCATTCGGCAAGACCACGGGATGTGGTGCCGCCCCGAAAATGAAGTCGTCCAGAGTGTTGACTGCGAGCTTGTCGTAGCGCTGCATTGTTGGTCCCTCGTCTCCCGTTGCCATGGTGCGGCGGCCCCAACCGCTGCACTGTCGCACTATACCCCTTCAGGGCGGTCGGTATCTAGCAGTTTTGTGCTATTCTTTTGCAGTAATCTGCTATAGTGAGGCCCCGAGGTGCAGACCATGGCCACGCTCTCGGCGTCTCTCGACACCCATAAGCTTGCGGACCTGAAAAAGCTGTTCCTGGAGAGGTTCGGCTTGCCGCTGCAACTGGTGGACGTGCAGGGGAATCCCATCGGCGTCACCGCCGCCGATCGCGTCAGCCGCCCGTTGTGCGCGCTGCTGAGCCGCTGTGCGGCGGCTCGTGCCTGCTGCCGCCTGGAGCACCGCCGCGCCATCGAGACGGCCTTTGCGCTGGGCGAGTCCTACACCTTCGCCTGCCATGCGGGCCTGCTGCTGAACTGCACGCCCTTGGCGGACGGCGCGCACCAACTCGGCGCGCTGCTCAGCGGCCAGACGCTGCCCGAGAGCTTCAACGCTGTGTTGGCCTGTGAAACCTGCCAGCGTCTGCGCGCGTTCCGCGTTGGCCGCGCGCGAGTGGAGGCGGCTGTCCGCGACCACCTCTACGTGCCGGGCGCGGCCTTGCAGAAGGCGGGTGATTTTGTCTTCCGCATGGCCCGCAACGTCTTAGGGCTCGACATGCGCCGGCTCGGCGAACGGCGGGAGCAGGCGCAGCAGCAGGCTCAAATTGCCGAGACGATCCAGGCCGTCAAGCAGCAGGCCACGGAGGCGCACGTATCGTACCCGTACGAACGCGAACGGGAGCTGCTGCAGCGCGTCCAGGCCGGCGACCGTATCGGCGCGAAGGCGGTGTTGAACCAGATCCTGGGGACGGTGATGTTCCGCGACCCGCCCGGGTCGCCGCTGTTCAGGATCCGGCTGATCGAACTGCTGGCGGTGGTGTCGCGTGCGGCCGCGGATGCGGGCGGCGATGTGGAGACGGCTCTCGCGCGCAACACCGAGAACATCCGCAGGCTGCTCGAATCAAACGACCACACGGAGCTGTGCATTTCGATCTGCCGTGCGTTGAATGAGTTCCTCGACAGGGTCTGCGCGAAACGCGAAGCACAGGTGGAGAACCCCCTGGCCGCGGTCGTGGCCTACTTGGAGGCACACTTCGACCGCAAGCTGAGCGTAGTGGAACTGGCACGGCAGGCGCACTTGTCTCCGTCGCGGGCGTCGCATGCGTTCCGGGAACACTATGGCCTGAGCATGATGGCGATGCTGACGCGCATCCGCCTCGAGCAGGCCAAGCGGCTGCTGCTGGAGACCAACCTCAGTTGCCTGGAAGTCGCGTTGCGCGCCGGGTACCAGGAACAGGCGTACTTCACACGCATGTTCCGCCGGCGGGAGAAAGTCACGCCGCGGCAGTACCGTGTGCAGAACCGGGGAGGACAGGCACACCAGCGCGCCACATAACCTGCCAACACGGTGTATTCCGTGCGGACCTCGGGCATGGTCTGCGCCGAGATGTCTATGAGCGGCAGGCGGGCTGCGGCTTGGCCAGTTTTCGCCGCAACAGTTCGTAGCACTGATCGGCCTTGAAAGCCCCAGCCGTGGTGAAGGCCAGGAGGTGGGTTTGCCGTCCTTTGACGGTGATAGAGACGATGCCCACCGCCTCGTCCACGTTGATGCTGCACTCCTCCAGTTCGTCATAGGCGGCCGCCACCACGCAGGCGGGGTCTTTGGCCAGTTCCTCCGGCGCCAGTGTGGACAGGCGGGCCAGTTCCTCCCGTACGCGGGCCCGCTCCTCTTTGTTCGCCTTTCCCGACTTGAAGTAGCGCAGGATGGTGGTGCCGGCGCGCAACATCGCGGGGCCGGTTGCCGCGGCGGTAAGGCCGGATTCGGGGTCTATGTTCCCGGCCCGCGCCATGACAAACTGTGCGGCCGTCAGCACGCCGCACCCGAAGCAGCCCTCAGCGCCGTGATAGAAGCACTGGAAAGCCACGCCGCTCCCTGGCGCCAGGCTGGGGCCTTTTTCCGGAAGCAGCGCCATAAGCGCATTGGCGCGCTCAACGGCACGCGAGATCTCAAAAGGGGTGAAGCCGCCCGCGGCGCGAGCCAGTTCCACGAAACGCTGATACAGCACTATGGCGCGCCGCTTGTCCCGGCCCTTGTAATCCGGCCGGTCGTAGAGGCGTGCAAGCTCCCTGTAACCTTCCGGGTCTTCGGGGTTCTCCTTAACGTAGTTGTCCAGAATCAGGATGGCCTTCTCGAAGTTCCCGGTCCCGGTCCAGGCCGCAGCCTGCTCAACCAGCAGTTTGAGGCCCGCGCAGTGGTTGCGCGCTTCCAGCTCGTAGGTATAGGCCACGGCGCAACCGTGGTACTTGTTCCAGTTGGTGCAGAGCAAACAATCGCCCAAGCCCCAGGGCGCCTGGCCCCGCGGCGGCTTGATGGCTGCCGCGAGGCCCTCGGCCAGACCGCACTCCACCAACTCGCTCTTGTACGACCAGCGCCCGTCCGGCAGCTTCTGGAAACTGCGCCTGAAGACGGTGGTGGCCACCACTTGCACCGGCGCGGCCTTGGGCGCCTCCTGCGGCGGGGGCGCCGGTACAAGCTTCAGCGCCTCAGGGGCTGCGGGCGCCCGCGGCGCCGAGACTCGAGCGCCCGTGGCTCCAGGCGGCGCCGCGGGCTCGGACACCAGCGTCGGCAGCACGGCCCCGGCGGCCGGCCCCGGTACGGCTGCACCGGCTTTGGCGGTGTGTTCTTTTTCCGCACCGAGGAGCGTGCTGACGCGCTTGGCCAGCAGCACTTCGCCCACGGCGGGATTGGCAGGCGTCTGTGCCAGGGCTTCGAGCAGCGCCTTGGGATCCTGGAAGCGGTCCTCCGGTTTCTTGGCCATCATGCGCAGGCAAAGTTTTTCGACCTCCGGCGAGAGGCCGGGGCAGAGGCTGCGGGGCGGGACCGGCTCTTCGTAGGTGTGTTTGTAGATCAGCGCGGCCAGACTGTCAGCTTGGAAGGGCTGGCAGTCGCAAAGGCAGCGGTACATGACGCAGCCCAACGAGTATATGTCGGAGCGGATATCCACAGATTTAGCGGCCCCTTGCTCCGGCGACATGTACGCGGGCGTGCCGACGATAAGGCCGGGATTGGTGTTGGAGCCGGAGACGGAAGCGATGCTTTTGGCCAGGCCGAAGTCCATGACTTTAACCAGCCCGCTCTTGGTGAGCATGATATTGCCCGGCTTGATGTCGCGGTGCACAATGTTATGTTCCATGCCCGCGCCCAGGGCCTTGGCGACGTTGCGCACAATTTCAATCGTCTCCTCGAGGCTCAGGGGCCGCGGATCTTTCCTGAAAAGCTTTTCGAGGTCCAGGCCGTCTACATACTCCATCGCGAAGAATGGAATGCCGTCATGCTCGCCGACCGTGTAGATCTGGACGATGCTCGGATGCACCAGGGCCGCCGCCGACCGCGCCTCGCGGTAAAAGCGCTCCACGAACTCTTTCTTGTCTTTGGCCGGGGCCAGCACCTTCAAGGCCACCCAACGGTCCAAGGCCACTTGCCGGGCGCGGTAGACCTTGCCCATGCCGCCCTCGCCCAGAAGCGCATCCACCACGAACTCGCCAATTCCAGATGGGCCGTCGGCCATACAGCACTCCGTTAGAGAAATCCCGTTCTTGTTCCAGACCCTTTCCTGACTACACAGCCTTCACATTTTCGTCAAGAATGGCTTTAAGGTAATCCACCAGTTCCGGGTCGAACTGCGTGCCGCGGCCGTTGTCCAGTTCCTCCCGCACCCGCTCAGCCTTCATGGGCTCCTTGTAAGTGCGCCGCGTAACCATGGTATCGTACGCGTCGGCCAGGGCAATGATGCGCGCCCACAGCGGGCTTTCCTCCCCTTTCAGGCCCGCGGGATAGCCGGTGCCGTCCCAGCGTTCATGGTGGTGGGCGATGGCAGGGAGCAGGTCGGAGAGCAAGT
>JBEKKG010000117.1:0-11955 GCA_050010835.1 Planctomycetota bacterium | reverse complement strand
TCTGCCGGTGATGGGGCTGAGCAAGGTGGATTTCGCGTGCGAGCACTTCATTCTGGAGCTGGAGCCGCGGCGCGAAAAGGGACGCTTGGAAATCGCCTTCCGCGCGACCGCGTCTTACGAAGCGGTCAAGCGGATTACTTTCAACACCGAACTGGCCTATGACCACCTGTCCGCCCCCAAGACCCGCAAGCTCGAACCGCTGGAACTGGAGGGCCTGGGGGTTGCGCCGGTCGCGGGAAACGTGGTGCTGGAGGACCCGCCGCTCGATCCGCTGCTCCTCAACATCAAGGCGCACGTGGAACTGCCCGACGGCAAGGTGGTCACGAAGGAGTTCCAGTACTTCCACCTGGGCGAGTACAAGTTCGGCGACAACGTGCGCCAGGACATGCACACGCCCGTGGTCAAACTGGAGCGCCGTCCCCAGGCGCCCTGGATACCCGAGCCGCAGGACACGGCCAAGGTCAACCGTGCGGACTGGAAAGTCTTCGCGCTTTTGGGCAACCACTCGCGGCGCCTGGGCCTGCGCGAGGCCATCCGCGAGCTGCCCGCGGTCTTGCGCGAGGACGACGACATCGGCTACACGCCCGGCTGGACCGCCGGCACGCTGGGGCTGGGCGACTTTCCCTACGATTACGACCGCCTTTTCTCTTATCGCGCCGTGCTCTGGGCCAACGCGGAACTTGAAGTCGCGCGGCGCGTCGGGGCCTCGGTGCTTGTCAACTACCTCAAGCGCGGCGGCGGCCTGGTGCTCACCGGCGGCGACTGCGCTTTCGAGAGTGAGTTCGTGGAGCCGGCGCACGAGTTCAACAATTACGTCCCGGTCAAGCCGCAGCCCGGCAATATCCGCAAAGAGCTGCTGCGCCTGAACAGCCCCGCTCAGGACCACCCGATCTTCAAAAGCCTTGATCTGGCCGACCTGCCCTACGCTTATTTCACTCACCGCTTAGAACTGAAGACGGAGTTGAACCCGAAGGTGCTCCTTAAAGCCGGCGAGCACCCTTTCATCATTGAGCTGACGCGCGGCGAGCAGCGCACCGTCTGTGTCCTGTGCGCGCCGTTTGGCGATGAGGCCGAGTTTCCCGGCAAAGTGCCGTTCTGGAAATGGGACCAGTGGAGGAAGCTGCTGGCCAACGTGGTGCGTTACGCCGGCCACGGCGAATGATGCAGCGGAGGAGGATCGGTTCGTGACCCCAACTGAAGCAACCCCGCCGATCGAGGAGCGGACGTTCCGTGAACTAACCGCCAAGGTAGAGCGGGTGCGCGCGGAGGTGGGCCGGGTCATCGTCGGCCAGAGCGAGGTCATGGACCAGTTGCTCATGGCCATCCTCGCCGGCGGACACTGCCTGATGGAGGGCGTCCCCGGGCTGGCCAAGACGCTGATGGTCAGCACACTCGCGCAAGTCCTGGACCTCAGCTTCAAGCGCATCCAGTTCACACCCGACCTCATGCCCGGCGACATCACCGGCAGCGACGTGCTCTCCGAGCAGCCGGACGGCTCGCGCAAATTCGCCTTTGTCGAGGGGCCGGTCTTCGCCCACATGATCCTCGCCGACGAGATCAACCGCACGCCGCCGAAGACGCAGGCGGCGCTGCTCGAAGCCATGCAGGAACGCTGCGTGACCGTGGGCCGTGCGACCTACCCGCTCCCGCGCCCTTTCTTCGTCCTCGCGACGCAGAACCCCATCGAGCAGGAAGGCACTTACGGCCTGCCCGAGGCGCAGCAGGACCGCTTCATGTTCTTTGTCGCCGTGCTGTACCCGGAGAAGGACGAGGAGCTTGAAGTCGTCAGGCGCACCACCGGCAACCGCGCGGTGAAGCTCGATCCCATCCTCACCGGCGAGGAAATTCTCGCCGCTCAGCGCCTGATCCGCGAAGTCCCCGTCGCCGATCATCTCGCTGAGTTCGCAGTCTCGCTCGTGCGCGCCAGCCGCACACAGCGGGGCAAGGAAGGCGGCGCGGCCGTGCCCGAGTTCATCCTCAAGTACCAGCAGTGGGGCGCCGGCCCGCGCGCCTCGCAGTACCTCATCCTCGGCGCCAAGGCCCGCGCTTTCCTGCACGGCCATACGCATGTGGCCAAGGAGGACATCGCCGCCGTGGCGCGGCCTGTCCTGCGCCACCGCATCATCGTGAACTTCGCCGCCCAGGCCGAGGGGGTCACTTCGGAGCGCGTCATCGAATGGCTGCTGGAGCATGTGAACAATGGCTGAGGCCCGCGGCGATGCCGTCACCGCGCTGCTGACGGGGGACATGGTCGAGCGCCTCCGGCAGCTTGAGATTTTCAGCCGCCTGCGCGTCGAAGGCCGGCGCGCCGGCGACAACCGCTCGCCCCTGGCCGGCTTCAGCCCCGATTTCCTCCAGCACCGCCAGTACTTCCCCGGCGACGACTTGCGCCGCCTCGACTGGCGCGTCCTGGCCCGCACGGACCGCCTGGTCATTCGCCAGTACGAGGAACTTTCCAACGCCGAACTGGCGGTGGTGCTCGACTGCTCCGGCTCGATGGCTTACGCCGGACCGGGCATGAGCAAGCACGAGTACGCCGTGCGCTGCGCCGCGATACTGCTGTACCTGACGTTCCTGCGGCGGGACGATTTCTCGCTCTTCCTTTTCGCTGAGGATGCGGCCGCGCGCGTGCCGCCCGGAGGGACGCGCTTGCGCCTGCGGCAAGTGTTCGAGAAGCTCGTGGCCTCGCGGCCCAGCGGCGAGACGCGCTTCGCCGCGTGCTTTCAGGAAGTCGAGGCGCGCCTGCTGCGCCGCGGCATCGTGGTGGTGCTTTCAGATTTCATGAGTGACCCGGAGAAACTTGGCCAGGCCCTGGGCCGCCTGCGCCTGCGCGGACACGACGTCGTCGCGCTGATGATCTTCGACCCCACGGAACGCGAACTCGCGCAGATAGACTTCACTCGTTTCCGCGACCTGGAAAACGGCGAACTCGTCAGCGTGGACCCGCTGCCGATCCGCGACGAGTACCAGCGGCAATTCGAGCGCCACCAGGTGCGCTTGCGGGAGCAATGCCTGGCCCACGGGATTGATTTTGCTGCCCTGCCGGTGGGCGACGACTACGAAGCGGCGCTGGGCCTGTACCTGCGCCGCAGGATGAGGCTGGTGGCAAGGTAGGACAGGCTTTCCAGCCTGTCCTACCACTCAGGACTTCTGCACAATGCACTTCCTTGACCCGCACGCCTTGTACTTCCTGTGCCTCTCGGGCCTGCCTGTCATTCTGTATCTTCTTTTCCGGCGGCGGAAGCAGGAAGTGAGCTGGGGCGCGACGTACATCCTCCGCCAGGTCCTCGCCAGCCGGCGCACCCGCACGCTCTGGCAGCAGCTCGTGGTCATCGCGTTGCGCACCGTCCTGCTGGCGCTGCTGGTTGTCGCGTTCGCAAGGCCGTTCTTTCCGCGCTCGCGGGACAAGTTGGGCGCGGGCTTTCCCCATCCTCCGGGGACGCTGCACCGGGTGCTCCTGGTGGACAACAGCCTGAGCATGAACGCCAGCCACGGGACGGTGAGCCGCATGGATGCCGCGCGCCAGGCCGTCTCCGCCATGCTGGCCTCGATGCGCCCGGGCGACGTGTGCCACGTGATCACGCTCTGCCCGCAGCGGCCCGGCGCTCCGGTCGCGGCAGCCGCAGTCCTGTGTCCGCTGCGCCCCGACGCTGCGCTCAGCCGCGCCGCGGACATTGTTACGGTCCCCACGCCGCCCGCCTTCCTCGACGCCTTGCGCGCGGCGGTCGAGGCCTTCCGCGGCAGCGCCACCGCCTCACGGCAGCTTATCCTGATCAGCGATTTGGCGCGCTGCGACCATCCCAGCATCAGCGACTACGAGCTTTTCGGAACGTTGCTCGCGGAACTCAACGTGCGCATGGCGACTTTGGCTCTGAACTCGCGCGACGCCTTGAACCTCGCGGTTGAGAACGTCACTGCGGGGACGGAGTTGTTTCTCACCGGCCAGCCCACGAACGTTCACGTGCTGATCGCCAACTACAGCGAAGCCGGCGCCGAGGACAGCCGCCTCCAGTTCCTCGTAGACGGGAAAGAGCTGGCCGCGGTGCCTTGCATCCTGCCCGCCGGGGCGCGCAAGACCTTCGTCTTCCCGGTCACGCTGGAGACCGGGCCGCACAGCCTCGAAGCGCGCCTGGGCGACGACGCGTACCTCGCCGACAACCGCGTCGAGCGCTTCGTCCGCGCTGAGCCGGCCTTGCGCGTGCTGGCCGTGGTTCCGGACGAGGAACAGAGCGAAGGTTTCGCGCGCGAGGGCGCGTTTTTGCAGCGCGCGTTCGCCGCCGCAGGCCAAGCCGCGTTCCAACTCAAAACCGAAACGCTCAAGCGCTCGCTGCTCACGCCGCGCGCCTTCGAGGACCGGGACGTGGTCGTGCTCTGCGGCATCTCGAAACTGCCGGGCGAGTGTGGCGAGACGCTCGCCTCCTTCGTGCGGCGGGGCGGCGGCCTGATCCTGGCCGCGGGCGCCGCAGTGGATGCGGCGGCCTTCAACCAGTCTTTCGCTAAGTTGTTGCCGGCGTCCCTCGCCGCACCGTACCGCGCCGACTTCAGCGAGGAGAAGTACCTGGCGATCCAGCCGGCGGAGCTCGCCGCGCCGCTTCTCGGCGAGTTCGCCGGCGCCGAGAACGGCGATTTGTCGCTGGCCCGCGTCTACAATCACTTCCGCGTCGCCGCGCCGGTGGAGGATGCCAACGCCAAGGCGCGCACCCAGCCGCAGACGCTGTTGTCCCTCTCCAACGGCGACCCGGCCCTCCTGGGCGGCGTCTTCGGCAAGGGCTGCGTGCTGCTCTGGACCTCCTCGCTAGGCGCTGCGTGGAACTCTCTGCCGCTGCACCAGTCCTTCCTGCCGCTTCTCTACCGCCTGCTGAACCTGGCCGGCGGGTTCCACGCTCCGGCGCGGAACGTCAAGCCTGGCGAGCCGCTCGTCTTCGACGCCGCGGGGCAGGGCGGCCCGCTGTATGTGACGACGCCGGACTCGCGTCTCCTGGAGTGCCCGCTGGTTGCGGTGGGCGCGCGTGCATTCGTGCGCTTCGAACAGACAGCCGCGCCGGGCCGCTACGATCTCCAGGATTCCGCCGGCCATACGCTGGCCTCTTTCTCTGTCGCCATGCCACTGGCCGAATCTGACCTGCGGTCGTTGGACAACGACGAACTCGCGCACTTCCGCGCCGCGTTGAAAACAACCGTCTCCTCGCGCCTCGACGATTTGAAAGCAGCTCTGTGGTCGGAGGGCGAAGGTGATGAGCAAACCGGCTGGCTCTTCCTCGCGGTCCTGGCCTTGTTGCTTTTGGATGCAGTCCTGACCAGGATCTGGTTTTCATGAGCACGACGGTATCGGTCCACTACTCACTGCTCTCCAACGGCGTCCTGCCGCTGTGGCTTTGCGCCGTCCTCGGCCTGGCCGCTCTGGCGGGCGCGTTTTTCCTGCTGCGCGCCGAATTGGCGCGGCGCCGGCGGGTGCGGCCGGTATGGCTATATGCCGTGCGAGCCGGTATCCTGGCCGCGCTGCTCTTCCTGCTCGCCCAACCGGTCCTTTTCATCCGCCGCGAGACCACTCGGCCCGCGGAACTCGTCCTTGTCGCCGACCGCTCCCGCAGCATGCTGCGCCACGATGCTTACGACGAGACTGAGCTTCTCGATCTGGCCGCCGCGGCTGGAACGGAAGGTCTGGAGTCCCGCGAGCGCACCCCGCAGATCCTCCTGCGCAGACTGCGGCGCGAGGAAGAGGCGCTGCGGCTCTGGGCGCGGCAGCTTGAGGACATCTCGGACCAGCTCGCCCAAGGTTTGCCCTGGGGGCCGGGGTTCAGCCGGCAACTCGGCGAGCAGCACAAGTGGCTCGCACAGTTGCTGCCGGCCTTGGCGGGGCTAGGGAGCGAGCTGTCACGGTTGGAGCGCCGGATTCGCGAAGGCGCAGAAGGCCCTCCCCCTACCCCCTCCCGCGAGGGGAGGGGGAAAACAAAAATCCCATATACCGCTGCGCCTTTCAAAGCCGTCGCCGAGTTGTTGGACCGGGCGGAGGCCTTCCAGAGGGGCCTTGGCGCCGCGGAGGACAAGACGCTGACGGCGGAGCAGGCGGCAGCGCTGTTGAAGGCGCATGAGGAACTCGCCGCCGCCTGGTCCGCGGCGATGCCTCTCTTGTCCGCGCTGCAAGAACGTTGCGATCAGGCTTTGCTGAAGGCGCAACCGGAGGCCACGCGCACGCTGCTGAAACGCCTGGCGGAGCTGAGCCGGTTCGAGGTGGCCAAGCGCATCGTGGAACGGCTGGCAGGCGACCCGGCTTTTTCCTCCCGCCATGCAGTCCGCCTCGCCGGCTGGGAAGCACTGAACGCGCAGAACGCGGAACCCGAGACCGACCTCTTCGTGCCGTTGGAAGCCGTCCTGGCACGCATCTCGCGGCACGTCGTCGCGGGCCTGGTGCTCGTCACGGATGGACAGCAGAACCTGCCCGAGCGGCCGGCGCTCCTGCGGCACATCGCCGGGCGCGGGATTCCCTTCGTGGCCGCGGGCGCAGGCCGCTCCGGCACGCTCGCCGACGTAGCGATCCTGGACTACCGCATTGGGCGCCTGCAGATCGCCAAGAGAACAGCTACGCTGGCGGCGACACTCAAGACCGAGGTCCCTGCCGGGACGGCCATCGCCGTGTCCCTGGCCGCGGGCGGCAAGACGCTGGCCAATCGCACCTTGGCCGCCGACGGCAACCCGCGCGCGGCGGTGCAACTCCCGTTCACGGTGCCTGAGGAAGCCGGCGGCATCTGGACGCTCGCCGCGCGCACCGCGGAACCTGACGCGGCGCCTGAGAACGATGCGGTCAGTTTCGGTGTGCGCGTGTTGCAGAGTCCGCTGCGCGTCTTGCTCGTCGCACGCGCCCCGCGCTGGGACCTGGTGCAGTTGCTGCGCACCCTCGGCACGGAACCCTGCCGCACTGACGCGGTTTTCTGGGGCGCGATGGCGGGAAATTCGGGGACAGACAGCCAATCCCGACTGAAGTCGGGATTGGTGTCCGTCCCCGAATTTCGCCAGTGCCGTAGATACCAGTTGGTGGTTCTGGACGATCCGCCATTCCCCGGCATGGAAGAGAAAGACGCGGCATTGCTGCGCGACTACGTGCTGAAAGATGGCGGCAACCTGTTTGTCCTGGCGGGCGAGCCGGGGCATTCATATCTGGATGCGTTGAAATTCTGGGACACGATCCCGATTTCCAAACAGCCGGGGGATTCCGGGGGATTCCGGGGACACGATCCCGATTTCCAAACAGCCGGAAATCGGGTCATGTCCCCGGAAATCGGGTCATGTCCCCGAATTTCGCCGGCTGCGGACTCGCGGTTATACGAAGCGGTCGCTCTTGCCGCGGACGGCGCCGCGTCCTGCGGCCTATGGCAAGCGCTGGCCCCGGCGCGGCTCGTGCGGGCGGTACCAGCGCAAGATGTGGTGTTGCTGGAGGCGAATCGCACGCCTTGCTTAACGCTCGGCTTCCGCGGGCGCGGGAAAACATACATCCTGGGCGTTGGGGACCTGTTCCGCCTGCGTGAGTGGGGCGGCGCGGCGCAGAGCAGGTTCCTGGCCTCGTTGGCCGAGGACGCCTTGCTCCCCGTCTTCGCCGGGCCACAGGCGAAGCTCGCGGCCTACCCCACAACGCCCTTGGCCGGCGCGGGGTTGCGCGTACTCCTCGACTCACCCGGCTCCCCTCCCGGCAGCGCGGGACAGATCAAGCTGCCGGATGGGAAAGAAGAAGTCCTCAGCTTCAGCGCTCCGAGTGCCGGCGGCCTGTGCCACGCTGCGCTCGCGCTTGGAGGCCTCCCTGGCAGACTGCGAATCACCGGACCGCAGGGCGAAGTGTTCGAGCCGGAAGCAGTCGCCCCGATAGCGGCCGAGCAAATCCAGCTCGATCTCGACGAGGGGCGCTTGCGGCACTGGGCACGCGCGGCCGGCGGCAGCTACACGGCGCTGGCGGACCTGCCGGAGGCCCTGGCGGCGCTGGAGCCGCGGGGCGAACAGGAAGTACACGTCCGCCAAATCCTGCTCTGGGATCTTTGGGGCCTCTTGATTGCGATTGCGCTCCTCCTGGTCGCGGACTGGACATTGCGGCGGCGCAGCGGGCTGGTGCTGTAGTTTCACGCCGGAAGACCACACGCCAGAAGCGTTCTACCACGGCTTCGTTACCAATAAGTCTGGCATGGGATAGTGTTTCGTGTTCAAAGTGAAGATCCGTCCGCCTGTGTGGAGCGCTGTAGCGGCCAGAAAGGCATCGTGGATGTCCAGCCCATGGCTTGGATGCCACCTCCGGTATAACGCGGCAGCGTGGTCAACGAGGCCTTGGTCTACCGCCGCTGTTTTGAACTGCGAGAGGAAGAGCAGGGTGCGTTCCTCTTCCCCCGGCCGCATGAAAAAGACCACCTCCGCACGTTGCATGGCGCCCGTCCACAATTCATAAGCCCCTTCCTCGCGAAGCCCGCGCAGGAAAGCGATTGTTTTGCGTTCCCCCCGCAAGTGCCAGATGAGAATGTCCGCGTCTGCGTAGGCCCTCATTTCCGATGTCTCTCCATCGCGTTACGGAACGCCGTTCGCGCGTCCTCCACAATCTGGCCAGCCGGTTCCTTTCTACGCCACGCACCGCAAGTGTGGGCGAACACATCGAACTTCTCTTCCTGGTCAATCCTGGCTGCGTAGGTCTGGACTGCGCTCTCGATGATCCTCTTCTTCGAGGTGCGCAGCCGCCGGGCCAGTGAACCAATACGCTCAATCACAGACTCGTCAACTCGCGCCGAAAACACCTTGTCCACCAGCTACCTCCTTTCTTACGTAAGCATAGTAACGTAAGATCAACCCCGTGTCAAGTCCGGTTCAGGACCAGAGATGGCAAGGTCCTCAAGACCGAAGAGGAAGACAAGAATTGATTCATTCGTAAGAACCCGTCCCCCTTTGCGGACAGCGCCTCCAGCCTCCTATTTCACTGGCCCGCCGTGCCGGCAGGCGGTACGGAGGCGTTGGGCGCGGCGAGTGCCGCGAGGGCGAGCAGGGCCACAACAATAAAGACATACTTCAGCATGACGCCCTGGTTCGGCTTCTGCGGCGCCGCGGGGGAGAGCGCCCGCAGCAGCGCGAAAAGCCCCAGCACAATCAGCAGGCCGTGCGACGTCACCAACCAGGCCGCCAGCAGCACCAGGAAGACCAGCCAGCGTTGCGGCCGCGCCAGCGCCCGGAAGCCGCGGCCGCCGTCCAGAGGGCCGAGCGGCATCAGGTTGAACAGATTGATGAAAGCGCCCACGTCCGTCAGTGCGGCAAAGAATGAATTGGCCGTGAGGAGAAAGAGCGCATAAGTCGCGCAGGCCGCGCCCAGGCCCCAGAGCGGTCCGGCGAGGCCGACAGTGGCGTCTTCATCCGGCGTGGCCGGGTTCTGCTTCAAGCGCACCAGCGCGCCGAAACCCGGGATGAACATCGGCGCCGTGGCCGGAATGCCATAGCGGTGCAGCGCCGCCACGTGGCCCATCTCATGGACGTAGATGGAGAGCACCAGGCCCAGCGCAAACTGCCAGCCCCAGGCCGTCCAGTAGACGCCGAAGGAGAGCAGCATCGTCCACAGCGTGCCCGCCTTGGAGAGGCCCAGCATGAGCCACTTGACCTTGGAAAGCAGGAAGGCCAGTGCCGCGCCTAGTCCGAGGAAGATACTCCAAGGCCCCTTGCGTGCGTGCGGCCGCCCATCCCGCGGCGAGTCTGCCGCCGCACCGCCATCCAGCCTGCGGCTGAGTTCGGCGACCTGGGCCGTCACCGCTGCATGTTGCCGCGAGTCCGGTGGAAGCAGCTCCAGCGCCCGGCGCCAGCATGTCAAAGCGGCAGTCAGGTCCCCATCTCGGGCAGCCTGCCCGGCCTTCGCGGCGAAGTCCTTCAGCGCCTCCGCATGTACAAGCCGCTGGCAGCCGGGGCAGCTCAGCAGCCCGGGCGCCAGGGCCGTGCCGCACCCCGCGCAATTGGCCGGGGTTGAGATCTTGGCCGCATCAGGCACCGCTGGGGCGGGCCTCTGCAAGGCTGGGTGGCGCCACGTGGAATGGGCCTTGGATGTCCAGCACGACGCGCTTGTTCAACTTCCACGCCTCATACAAACCAATGCCGACGATGAACAGCAGGAGGGGGCTCTCGATACCGACCCGGATGGGTATGATGAACGCAATGATGATAGCAAGCAACAGCCCTGGCCCAATGGACGTGGGTTCGGCTTCCTTGGGGCCTTCCTCTGCACCTGCCAGGCCGGCCTCCTCCTCCTCTGCCTTGCCCGCGGGAGCATCTGGAGCGGCAGCCTTTGCGTGGGCCGTCTTGGCTGCGGTGCTCTTCGGAGCATCGCTCTTCGCCATCGCGGAGGCCGCCCGGTGTTGTCTCATTCCGCCGAAGATGAATGGCACATAAGAAGAGGCAATCGCCGCGTAGGTCAGGCCCACAGCCAGCAATTGGTAGAGCCAACCCCCACACCGTCTTGAGCCGTTGCTGACTGCCTTTCCCACCATCCAGCCGATGAGGATTGCGATAATCGCCCAGTGGCCGGACAGCAAGAGCACCGCGTAGTAAATGCCACTGCCCAGCGCCCCGGCAAGCAGGCCAAAGATGGCAGCCCTGCTGAACCGCCGCATATCCAGACCGTTTTCGCGGTGCTCCGCGAACCGCCCGTGGCAGGCGGCGCAAGCCACGTGGCCATTGATCGTGAAATAAGCGTCGCGGATCTCGCTTTGGCAAGAGGAACATTCCCGCGCCGGTTGTTCCCCAAATTCCGCCCGGTCGAATTGCAGCCCGCCGCCTCCAGGCGCGGCGCCGGCGGCGGGAGGGGCAACGGGCTCATTCTGTTCGTTCATAAGGCGCCTCGCGCTTTCGCGGGGGCCTTATATACCAGGCCGCGCCGGAAGTCCAATGCCGGCATTTGCGCTTCGCTCCATGCTGCGGTAGACAGCCCCTTATGCTGCAACGCCGTGTGCTGCTGCTCCTGCCATGCCTGCTGGCCTGGGCCAGGCCAGGGAACGGCGGCGAGCAGCGCGTCTACGCCCTGCAAGTCTACGATCTGCCCGCGCCTGGAACCATTGAATATGCGCCCTTCCAGGCCATGCTTGAGGACCACCCGCAAATCCGCTACACGCGGCAAAGCCAGCTTCTGCTCAAGGGCCTGGAGCGCGGCAGCCTGTTGATGTCCATCGCGGGCGGCACCGCGCCGGACATCCTGCGCCCGTACGAGCACGAAAATAAATCGTGGATCAGGCAGGGCTTTCTGGAGAAGCTGGATCAGTACATCTACCGCGACGTGGACGGCGACGGCCGCTACACCGAAGGCGTGGACGAGGTGATTTGGAAACCGTTCCTGTACATGCCGCGGGAAGTGCGCGACCTGATTTTGGAGGACGGCCACATCTACCTCGTCCCGCGCTTCCAGTGGTTCCAGTTCTTCATGTACCGCAAGGACATCTTCCGTGAGAACGGCCTCGATCCCGACAAACGCATTGAGACCTTCGAGGAATTCGATCGGGTCTGCAAAATACTGACCGATCCCAAGGCGAAGATCACTGGGGCGAAACGGGCGCGCGGACGCTACGGCATCGGCATTTATCCCAACGGCTGGATCTGGCAGGGCTGGTTGTACGGTTACGGCGGGCAGTGCATGAAGTGGCTGAAGACCTGCCCCAAGTGCGGGACCGAGACCGAGTTCCCGCAGGACGAGACGGCCTGGGCGTGCGGCAAGTGCGGCGCGGACCTCAGGCAGGTGCGCGCCAAGGAGCGCGCCGCGTTCAATTCGCAGGCCGGTTACAACGCGCTGAAACTCTGGCAGGACCAGATCTGGGCCCCGTTCACGAAGTGCTTGGCTTGCGGCGAGCCAGCGACACTGGGCGATGCGCAAGCGCAACTCAGCTATCCGCTCAAACTGGTCTGCGCAAAGTGCCGGAAGCCGTTCACGGTGGCCGGCGAGCAGGATGTCATCCGCGGCTGCGC
>JBEKKG010000116.1:0-11978 GCA_050010835.1 Planctomycetota bacterium | reverse complement strand
TGCTCCGGCCGATTTGGCGATCCGCACCGCATTGCGCGCTTCGAAGAATTCGAGAGGGAGTTTCGAGTCCAAGACAACCGGGTCGAAGTGATAGCCGGTGGGGATATAGCCGCCCCGATCGATGAGTTCATACTTCGCGTCCACAGCCTCGGTAGCGCCGACGGTGTCCGTAGCAGTAATAGTGAACTGGAAGGTGTTGGCGGCGGTCGGGGTGCCGCTGATAACGCCCGAATTGGAGTCCAGGTTCAGGCTTGTGGGGAGGCTACCCGCGGTGACAGAGAAGGTTCTGGCACCCGTGCCGCCGTTGGCGCTCACGGACTGGAAATAGAAGGACTCGTCCGCGGTCCAGTTGGGCAGCGCGGCAGGGGTGACGGCGATAGCCGGGTTGATGGCCACCGTATAGGCCTGGCTGCCGGCAGCCCCGACGCTGTCCGTGCCAGTGATAGTGAAGCTGAACGTGTTGGCAACGCTCGGCGTCCCCGTGATAGCGCCGCTTGCCGCATTCAGGTTCAGTCCCGTGGGCAAACTTCCGGCCGTAACGGAGAAGGTGACGGCTCCCGTGCCGCCCGGGGAGCTTATTGTCTGGCTGTATCCGGGTTGGTTCGCCGTCCAATTCGCGAGCGCGGCCGGGCTGATGGCGACCGCGGGATTGATGGTCACGGCATAGGCTTGGCTCCCGGTGGCCCCTACCGTGTCTGTCCCGGTGACCGTGAAACTGAAAGCGTTGACGACGCTCGGCGTGCCGCTGATCGCCCCCGTATTGGAGTTCAGACCAAGCCCCGTGGGCAAACTCCCGGCCGTAACGGAGAAGGTGACAACTCCCGTGCCGCCCGTGGCGCTCACTGTCTGGCTGTAGCCGGCGAAGTTCACCGTCCAGTTGGCCAGCGTGGCCGGGCTGACAGCGACCGCGGGATTGATGGTCACGGTATACGCCTGGCTGCCGGCGGCCCCAACCGTGTCTGTGCCCGTGATCGTGAAACTGAACGTATTGGCTGCGGTCGGCGTGCCGGTGATCGCGCCGCTAACTGCGTTCAGACTCAGCCCCGTGGGCAAACTTCCGGCCGTAACGGAGAAGGTGACGGCTCCCGTGCCGCCCGTGGCGCTGACTGCCTGGCTGTAGCCGGGTTGATTCACCGTCCAATTGGCCAGTGTCGCCGGGCTGAGGGCGACCACGGGATTGATGGTCACGGTATAGGCGGTGCTGCCAGTGGCGCCGATGCTGTCCTTGCCAGTGATGGTGAAGTTGAAGGTGTTGACAACGGTCGGCGTGCCGGTGATGGCGCCCGTGCTGGGGTCAAAGTTCAGGCCCGTGGGCAGGCTTCCAGCCGTCAAGGCCAGGCTTACAAGGCCCGTCCCGCCCGTGGGGACAATGGTCTGGCTGTAACCGGACTTGTTCACCGTCCAGTTGGCCAGCGTGGCAGGAGTGATGGCCACCGCCGGATTGATGGTCACGGAATAGGCCTGGCTGCCGGCGGCCCCGAGGGTATCCGTACCCGTGACCGTGAAACTATACGTATTGGCTGCGGTCGGCAGGCCGGTGAGCGCCCCACTGTTCGCGTCCAGACTCAAGCCGGTGGGCAGGCTTCCTGCCGCCACAGAGAAGGCAATAGTTCCGGTGCCGCCCGTGGCCGTGACTGTCTGGCTGTACCCGGCGAAGTTCACCGTCCAGTTGGCCAGCGTAGCGGGGCTGATGGAGATGGGCAGGTTGACGGTAAGAGTAAACGGTTGGGTGGCGGCAGGGCTGACCGAATTGTCAGCGGTAAAGGTAAGCGGAAAAGTCCCGTTTTGGCTCGGGACGCCGCTCAGCGTTGCGGTGCCATTGCCATTGTCAAGGAAACTCATCCCGGTGGGCAAGGCTCCCGATTCCGACAGCGCGGGATTAAGCGGGAAACAGGGACCGGCCGTGACAGTGAACGATCCGGCGTAGCCCTGGGTCATAGCCGTATTATTTGCGCTGGTGATGGAAGGCGGTTGTTGGATAGTGATATTCGCCGTTATCGTTTGATTATCGGCTCTGGCGTCAGCATGCCCTGTGCCGCCCGTTGCGCCTGCTGTGAAGGTAGCTGTGGCGGCGCCATTGGCGAACTCCATGCTGTCTGCTGAGAGAGACCCCAGCAGCGCATTGCTGAAGACATTGCTTGCGGGCGTGGGAAAGGATGGCAGCCCGTTCAACTCGGAGGTCAATGCGGGGCCGGAATTGCGGCCCTTGATATCGGCGTTAAGGGTTGTCTGTCCATTGATAGGAATAGCGGTGGGATTGGCAGCGTTGCGGAGTTGCAACCAAGTACTGCCAGTTACTGTGCCAGCGAAAGCGCCAGAGACGGGGCCAGTGTTAGTACCCCACCAGTTATCGTCAAGAGCCAGCCCTGTCGCGGTGTTGTTTCTGGCGGCCGACCCACCAGTGGCGGCGGCCGAATTGCCCACGATGCGATTATAATGGATGGTCCTGGTGCTGGAATCCCCCACCGGGAAGTTAAGACCGCCACCACTGCCCCCCGCTCCAAATGTCGCCGAATTGGAAGCAATAATACTCGTCGAGATATTTACGGTGGATGAATCGCCTGTCACCGTGATCCCGCCCCCGCCGCCCAAGCCGGCCGCCTGCGCCGCGTTTCCCGAGATGACACTGCCGCTGACAATCAGATCCGAACTTTGGCAGAGAATGCCGCCGCCGTTGTAGCCGGTGTTGTTCTGTACCGTGCAATTGCTCAGCGTGAGCGCCCCCTTTTGCACAGACGGCACAATAATCCCGGTGACGGCAATCGCGCCGCCATTGTCCTCATCCACGGTATTCGCCGAGTTGTTGGAAAGGACACAATTGGTGAGACTCAACGCGGCGGCCTGGACATAGACTGCGCCGCCAAAGTGAAATGGGGTCCCCTGGGCGTTGCCGTTCTGCAGCGTCAAGTCCGTCAGGCTGACGTTAAAAGTTGTCCCACCTGATCCATTCACATAGAAGACTCGATCGAGAGTTTGCGCATCAACCGTTACACCGCCGACGCTCGTCGCATCAACTGACAGATTGACCACTATGGGAATTGCCGTGCCGCCTCCATTCGCAGTGGAAAACTTGATGGTGTTGTTTCCTGGGAAAAAGGTCCCTGCGTCGAAGGTGATCGAATTGGCCGCACTGGTGGCATTGATGTACTGAATTGCCGACCGCAAGGTAATAACGCCGCCACTCGTGGTTGCTGCAACAAGGGCGTTAGCGGCCGGGTCATCACCTTGGCTGTTAACTACCACGGTGGCGCCACGCGCCGGGCCTGCGCAGATCAGGGCTGCCCCGCACACGGCCAGTACCCAGAGCCGCGTCTGTCTTGCCAGGTCAGTATGGAGGCGCATGTCAGATCCCTCTCTTTTCTTGCGTTAAGCGGCTCAGGATCGGGCCGGAAAGATTCCTTGCAGAGCTATGATGAAGTTCGACGCCAGGTAAGGTTGCATGTTGTTGTGCGGCAGGCTGCCTCCCGCGCTGCCCGACGCGTTTACGTTCATTGCGGTATTAGGGCTGGCATTGGTGTACAGGTTGGTTACGGGTTCCGATACTCCTGCCCATACATTGCCCGCCGGAGTCCGGGAGTCCCCGCTGGTGGAAAGGGAATTCACACTGTGGGCGTGGGCGGGAATCTGGGCCGACGTGAGGGCCACGGTTTCAGCGCCAACCATCTCACCTATGACGTAATTGCTCGTCCCAGGCCCCTGGCCTTGGTGCACCGCGGCTCTTCCCTGAAGGTCTGGCAGAGCGAAGTTACTTGTCCCGTTGCCACCGTAAGAGGTCCCCAGCAGCGAGAACAGTGCTGTATTCTGCGCTATGGGCAGAATCTGGCCTTGGCAGAATGCCCACCCCTTAGGGGGGAAGTTTCCAGCGAAGATCTTGATCTCACCAACGAATGGGCTGGCCATTGGAGTTCCTTTCTCTCGTGCGCTGTGCCACCTGTCAGCTCCTGGACGGGTAAATCCCTGTCAGCGCGATGACGTAATTCACCACAAGGTACGGTTGCCGGTTCTCATGTGGCAGATTGCCTCCCGCCCCCGCCAGGGCTTGTCCCGACATGGCGGAGCCAGCCTGGTTGCTGTACGGCATAGTTACTCCGGCGGATTCCTTGGCCCACACATTGTTGGTGGGCGACGGCGACCCTCCGGAAGAAGATGAGCAATTCAGCGGATGGGTATGCGCGGCCATTTCCTGCCCGTTCAACGTGTGCGCCTCTTCGCCGCCCGTCTCCCCAAGAGTTCTAGGGGAGAGGCCCGGGCCAGATCCAAAACTGATGGGCACCTTGCCTTGCAGGTTCGGCAAAGCGAAGTTGGTCGTCCCGTTGCCCCCATAGGTAGTGCCAAGGATCGAGAAAAGCGCCGCATTCGTGTTGATCGCCAAGAGCTGTCCATTGCACAATGCCCAGCCTTTCGGGGCATAGTTAAACGAGATGGCTTTGATCTCTCCAAGGTATGGGGTAGCCATTGATGGTTCCTTTCATCGTCCCACAACTGAAGGACCTACGCCCCCTAGCTCTGAGAAGGGTAGATGCCGAACAATGAGATTACGAAATTCACACACAGGATGGGCTGAATGTTGTTGTGTGGCTGAGAACCCCCGGCAAGACCGGACGCCCCCGCTGCCATGGTGGAATCAGGGGGCTTGTCACTGTAAACATTCGTCGCCTTGGCGAATTCGTTGGCGCAGAAATTGCCGCTAGGGTTGCGGCTATTCCCATCCCCTGA
Source organism: Planctomycetota bacterium (assembly GCA_050010835.1). Lineage (GTDB taxonomy): Bacteria > Planctomycetota > SZUA-567 > H5-PLA8 > H5-PLA8 > JAPLOD01. Next base: position 7,262 of record JBEKKG010000116.1, on the reverse strand, counting down.
ATTGCATGCAGGGACGTGAGTGTGCGCGGGCAACTGGCCCGTCGTGAGCGTGACTGCTTCAACCCCCGCTAATTCCCCCAGCACATGCCCGTTTCCCTGGTGCATGGCGATGCGGCCTTGCAAATTCGGCAATGCAAAAGTGTTTACTCCGTCTCCGCCGTAGGTGGTGCCAATCAGGTTATATAATGTAGCGTACTGTGCAATACTCAATAATTGGCCGTTACAGAGCGCCCAACCCACGGGGTTGAAGTTGAACCCGACCATTCTGATTTCGCCGACGTATGGATTAGCCATTTGTCTCTCCCCCCCCGCAGATCTCCGATGGATTCAAGCCCTGTTCGGGTTAAGTTCACAAGGCCCTTGGGCTAAGGAGATCACAGTGCCAGCCTCAAACTCCGCCAATCCGTCGCTTCCCGTTACCTTTCGCCCCGTCAGTCCCGAGGACGAAGAATTCCTCTTTGCACTCTACGCCAGTACCCGCAAGGAAGAACTTGCGCAATGGGGATGGCCGCAGGCCCGGCAGCAGGCGTTCTTAGCTCTCCAATTCAAAGCGCAACGCCGGCAGTATCTTGCCCAGTTCCCGGAAGCCGCGCATTCGCTGCTCATTCTCGATGGCGCCCCGATCGGCCGTCTCTGGGTGGACCGTGCCAATTCTATCCGGCTGGTTGACATCACCCTCCTGCCCGAACGCCAGCACCAAGGCCTCGGCACATCTCTGATTCAACTGCTCCAAGCAGAGGCCGCAGCTTGCTCCAAGCCGCTCGAACTGAGCGTCCTGAAATCGAATGTCCGTGCTCTCCGCCTCTACCAGCGCCTCGGCTTTGCCATTGCTGCAGACGGCGGAATGTACCTGGCAATGATTTTCCCTCCCAAGCCGGCCTGAGCGCCGCTACGCAAGGCGATTGAACACCGCCTCGTACCGAACACCGTCCTCTTGCTTCCCTACGGGCACTAGAAACAGTTCGAAGGTCCCGATCTGGCTGTGTGCCATCGAGTATGTCCGCTGTGGAAGCAGAGGATCGCTGGGACCTTTGAACACGAGCGAAAAACACTCCAGATGTTTATTGCCGGCGCGTTGGGTCTTGGCGGGGCTGACACTGGCCAACTCCACGGCCACCCCCTCCGCTCCCTCAGGCTGAATGGAGAACTTGGAGTGCAGGTGCCGAGCGAATGTATCTCGCGAAAGCTCGTCAAGCATGACATGCCCTTTGGCTGAAGATTGGCCCGGGAGGGGGGGCAGGAGGGGACTAGGCGATTTGCCCGCCGCAGCTCTTTCGCAGGCGCCGAAGAACCGCAGTCCCACAGCGCCGGCCGCGAACGCCCCTCCTATCCCGCCGGCAAGACACAACAGAAAGGCGCGGCGCTTCTTGCCGCTTGCCGCTGGTTGACAGCTCTGCTGGTTTTCCATGCTCGCTACTCCTCGCCGCGCTTGACCCCAGGAGTCAAGTGCAATGGCGCTGTGGTAGCAACTTCGATACCAGCATGTCGTTTAATGCGAAAGACGAGTTGCGGGCTGCTGCCGCGCCGACTGCTGGCCGCTAACTTGCTTGCTCTCCCGCTCGTAAATGGTGTGGTTGAGAGGGATTGAATCCCTCGTGCCCTGCTCAGGCCATGTTGGCTTGAGCGCAAGAGCGGAGCCACTTTCCAACAAGAGCCGCCCAGTAATGTCGAAACTTGGCCTTAAATCTAGGCCGCAGGCCGTTGCACGAATGTAGCGACGTGTCAGAGTTTTGGCAGACGCAAGGTGTCATTATGTAGTAAACCTTGGCTGAGTAACGGCATATACCTGTTAGAAACTTGACAGAAGGGGTGCTTTGAACTACGCGCTTGTGTGAACAGTACGGTACGGTTCGCTGGCGAACCGAACAAGGAGCGAAGAGGCGATGTCCCTGGAGAGCTTCAGGCAGTTTCATCAGATGGCACTCGACGATCTTGCGCTCTTGGATGAGCTGCGAAAGCCCCTGGACACTCAAACTTTCATTTTGCGCGTGGTTGAAGCCGGGAAAACGCGAGGATTCGATTTCTGCGCGGACGATGTAACCTCTGCTCTTCGCGAAGCGCGGCGCTCATGGATTGAGAGATGGCTGCACCAATGAACGTCCAACAACTGGCCGGATGGCTCCCCATCCAAATCTGTTGGCGGCCCTCGGGCCCGGCGGTGGACTGGTGTTACGTTGGGGACCGCCGCTTGACCGCTCCTTTCTATGAACAGACCATAGGCCGTTGTCTGGACTGCCCCGGCAATCTGCTGTTCCGTCATGAAACTCCTCTGGATGCTCTGGCTGAACTGTACGCGGCGCGCCCGGGGCTGCAGCCCAGGGGGTTCATCTTCCACATGTCTCGCTGCGGCTCCACGCTGGTCTCGCAGATGCTGGCGGCGCTGCCGCAGAATTTAGTGGTCTCTGAGGCGGGCCCTATCAACGCCGTTCTGCACGCGAATCTGCGGGATGCGCGCACGAGCGCCGAGACACAGATAACCTGGTTGCGCTGGGTGGTCAGCGCCCTGGGCCAGCCGCGCGGCGGACAGGAGCAGCATTACTTCATTAAATTTGACAGTTGGCACACGCTGTACCTGCCGCTTATCCAGCGCGCTTTTCCAGAGGTGCCGTGGGTTTTCGTATACAGGGAGCCGGTCGAGGTCATCGTCTCGAACCTGAGGGAGCGGGCCGGTCGAACCGTGCCCCGGTTGCCGGAAGCGGCCATCCTGGGAGTGGACCCGATCCAGGCTCTCCAGATGCCTCCTGAGGAGTATTGCGCCCTGGTCATAGGGAGATACTGCCAGGTTGCCTGGCACTGCCATCCAAGCGGCAAGCTGGTGAATCACCGGCAATTGCCGGAGATCGTTTTCTCTGCGCTCCTTCCTCATTTTCGCGTGGAGTATCCCCCTGACGACCTGCTGCGCATGCGCCAGGTATCGCAATTCAACGCCAAGAGCCCCGGCACGCGATTCGCAGACGACAGCAGCGCCAAACAGGCCGAAGCCACCGCTGCCGTGCGTCTGGCAGCGGATAAGTGGGTGCGGCCATTTTTCGATAAACTGGAAGCCGCTCGGTCGCAGCAGACAGCTTGATGTCCCCGCGGCCTTGCCGGGCCTGCCCTGCCACGATGAGGTGTTTCGAGTGGAGCAAGACGCCGGCGAGTTGGTGCAGTATACTGGGGCAGGCCTTCAATTGCGCCGGGAGGTTCGACCGTGCAGGGCATTCAATCGGGACGGATCATCGTTGCGGCATGTGCCGCTCTTCTCGTGATGGGGTGTGTCATGCACTGCGCCGGCGAGGAAGCGCCGGCCGGCAAGAAGGAGGCGCTGGAGGCCGACACGCGGCTGCCAGTGCCGCCTGCGGCACTCCTGGGCGAAACCGAAAAGCGCATCAGAGAAGCCCTTAAAGAGGAATATGCCAAGCGTGGCGCGGCTGACCGCATTGCCCTTGCGCAGAGGTTGCTCAAGATCGCCGAGGAGAACAAGGAGGATGCGCCTGTCCGCTATGCGGCCTTGCGCGAGGCGAAGGACATCGCCGCCGCTGCCGGCGATTCTGCCATAGCGCTGGCCGCCGCCGAAGCGCTAAGCGCGGTGTTCAAGGTCAACAAGGACGACCTGAAGCTGGCTGCATTCACGGTTGTTGCCCGGGCCGCTGCCACGGCCGAAGACGCTGACAAAGCGCTCACCGCGGGCGACGGCCTTCTCAGCGCATTGGCCGGCGAGGCCAGCTTCGAGGCCGCGCTGAAGCTTGCTCCGCAGCTTGAGGATCTGGCTCGCAAGGCAAGGAACGCGGAGGCCCTCAAAACCATCCAGTTGCGTTCCAAGGAGCTCCGCGGCCAGCAGACGGAGTGGAACAAGGTTAAGCCAATGCTGGACAAGCTCGCCGCAAATCCTGACGATCCGGAAGCTAACCTGGCGGTGGGCCGGTTCGCGTGCTTCGCCAAGGGCGACTGGGATAAGGGCCTGCCGCTGTTGCTTAAGGGCAGCGACGCCGCTTTGAAGGCCCTGGCCGAGAAGGACCTCGCCAAGCCCGCTGCCGCCGCAGATGCCGCTGCGCTGGGAGATGCGTGGGCGGACTATGCCGACAAGCAACTGGGAACGGCGAAGGCGTGCATTCAGGGACGCGCGAAGGACTTTTATGAAAGGGCGCTGCCGGAACTGTCCGGTGTGGCAAAGCTCAAGGTGGAAAAGCGCCTTGACGGCCTGGCCGGTGCGCCCTCGTCAAGGATTGATCTGTTGGCCCTGGCCGATCCGGTCAAGAGCGCGATTGCCGGCACGTGGAAGGCGGAAGGCCGTGCCTTGGTCTCCGACGCAGGCGCATGCTCGCGGGTCATGCTGCCCTATGAGGTCCCCGATGAGTACGACTACCGTGTGGATTTCACCCGCAACAGCGGCAACAGCACCGTCGGTCTTATCCTGACGAAAGGCGGCCACGAGTTCGCTATGGAGACCGGATGGCCGGCAGGCCAGACAGGGTTTACCCGCGTCAACGGCCAGCACATTGACGCCAATCCCACCGGGACCCACTTCCCACTGACTAACGGCCGCCGGTACAGCTTCGTCGTGCAGGTCCGTAACACGGGGCTGAGGCTGCTCGTGGACGGCAAGCCGATTATCACGTGGAAGACCGATTACAAAAACGTGACACCCCACGCGCCTTGGGCCCTGCCCAACAAGCAATGCCTCGGCTTCGGCTCCTTCGCAAGCCCCACAACATTTCACGCTGCCGAACTCATTGAGGTGACAGGCAAAGGCAAGCGCCTGCGGTGAGAATCCGCAGAGACAGGGAGCAACTCCATGAAACCGTCTTTGGATCCCAGCCCTTGGGTCTGCTCGCCTTTGGTTCTGTATCCCCGGCCGCGGGAGATCCTGTCCCTGGGGAGCGACGCGCCCCTGCCAGCGGGGCCCTTGCGCTGTACCCCCGCCGAGTTGCCGGCGGTGCGGCGTTTTCTCGCCGCCGCGGGCTTGGCGCTCGACGCGCAGGCCGACGCCACGGTGGCTCCTCACGAACTGCAGCTCGGCGCGTGCGCCGTCCGGCCCAAGGCTGAGCCGCCGGCGCTCGGCTTCGCGCTGCGCCGAGACCTGGACGGGCTGGTCTTGCGCGCCGCCGGGCCGGAGGGCTTTCTCTCCGGCCTCCAGGCCCTCTGGCCGGTTCTGGAACGAGGGCGTCTGCCCACCTGCGAAATCGTGGATTGGCCCGCGGCGCGCGTCCGCTCCTTCCAGATAGACCTGGCCCGGCAGCCCGAGACCGCGGCGGAGGTCCGCCGGCTCATCCGGCAGCAGGCCCGCTACCGCTTCAACGAGTGCCAGCTCTACCTGGAGAATTGCCTGAAGCTCCCCTGCCTCAGCGACGCGGCCGATCCGCACGGCCTGTCGCTGGAGGAGTTTGCCGCGCTCCAAGTCTTCGGCCAGGCTTTGGGGATTGACGTGGTGCCGAGCCTGAACCTGCTCGGCCACATGGAGAAGATTCTCTGCCACCCGCGCTTCGCCCACCTGTCCGAGACCGCGCATGGCGCGCGGAACCCGCGGCAGGCCGGAATGGGCTGCATCTGTCCTGAGCTTCCCGAAGCCCGCGAGCTGATCCGCGCCATGATCCGCGAAACCGCGGCGGCCAGCCGCTCTCCGAAGCTCATGGTTGGCTTGGACGAGTGCTGGTCCATCGGTTCGCATCCGCTGACCCGCCGGCGTCTGGATGCCCAGCACGGCGCCGGCGAAATCTTCCATGACTGGATCCTGTTCCTCCATGAGGAGATCGTCAAGGCTGGCAAACGCATGTGGATGTGGGAGGACATGCTCTTCTATCACACCGGCGCGCTGGGCCGCATCCCGGCCGATATAGGCATGAACGAGTGGCACTATCAGCATGTCGAGGAATACCCCATGTACAGTTTCCAGAATTGGCGCCGGATAGACGCGCTGGGAGAACTCCGCCGCCAGGGACATCCCGTGATGCTGTGCTGCGGCCCTGAGCCGCATCATCTCCTCAGCATGATGCGCTACGCCGAAGGCCGCGATGTGGACGGTTTCCTGGTCGTGCAATGGGAGGGAGCGGGCGAGGTCCAGGAGCGCTACCATGTGGGCCGCGCCTTGGCCGGCGGCATCCTGTGGAGCGGCGAGCTGCCCGCCTGGGCGGATGCCGCCCGCAGCTTATCTAGCTGCTCTGAGCGTGCGGCGCCGCGTGTGGGCCGCGGCCTGGCCGCAGCCTGCTTTCGGCCGGCGGGCCGGGGCGGCGGAGCTGACCATTGCCCCCGCTTCTGGTCCTGGCCCGAGACGCTGCCGGCGCTGCTCATGGCCGAGAGCGCCTTGGCTGGCCTGGCCGAAGGCGGCACAGCCTGCCCCGCGCTCCAGGTCCAGCGCTGCTTCCTGGAAGCGGAGCGGAACCGTTTGGCCGCAGACTGGGCCCGCGAGACCGCGGCCTTGGCCGGCCGCAGCCTGCTCCAGTCCCGCAACCGGCAGTCCCCGTCCCTCGACCAGGCGCTCCGCCGCTTGGCGGAGACCTGCGCCTCGGCCCGGCGCCTGGCTGCCGCAGCGGTTGAAATGCAGGCCCGCTATGCCCCTGGCCTGCCGGAGCGGCCTATGGCCGCCGGGTTCACCCAGGCTGCGGCCGGGTGGCAGGAACTCCTGCAGCGCCTGGAGCGGTTCCGCGACGAGCCCTGCGAGGCAACTTGGCCATTCTGCCGGGTCAGCCTGCATGTGGACGGCCTGGTCCTGGACCCCTGCTCCCATAGCCTGCGCCTGTCCGCAGGCGACGCGGCGGGCCGCTGGCAGGACATCTATTCCGGCCCTGTGCGTTTGCCACCGTCGCTGGAAGGCGAATGGGTGATGAGCTTCCCTCTGGAAGCCGTGCCGGCGCGCGTGCGCATCGAAGTCGGCGGCTTCGCCTCGCTGGGCCTCACCCGCATCCGCGTCGAGACGCTGGCCGGCACGCAACTGGCGTCGCGAGTCGTGGAGAGCGGCGGCCACGTGCGGGATGCGCAGCATTTGCTCGCCTTCGACCGCCGCCTGGCCGTCTTCAACCCGGCCGAGGTGCTGACGGAATGGCGTTCCCTCGAACCTCCGCAGGAGAACTTCGTGATCCTCGCCTTCGACTGATCCGAGGCGCCTAGTCAAGGAGGAAGGGTTGGAATGAACGGAGGTTTACCCAGCGGTGGTCTGTCCACTTTTTCCCGTCGCGAACGAGTGCATTACCCCACCCTCAAAACCACCCGCGCGGAATGGAGGGCCGCCAATGGCATCGCCGCTTAAGGAAGCGCCATTCGGGACAGTGACGCAATTCTGGGACAGG
>JBEKKG010000115.1:0-12004 GCA_050010835.1 Planctomycetota bacterium | reverse complement strand
TGGGGCGGGAGGTTTCACCGGGCGCTGGTCTGCCTGATCCAGGCGCGGCTGCTGCGGCTCGCCCACGCTGAGCTTGACCTTTTGGTCGTTCTGGCCGGGCAAGGCGGATTGCAGCTCGAAGCCGGCGCCGCGTTTGATGTAGACGAACGGGCCGTCGCCAAAAGGATCTTTGTGCTTTGCAATGGCCTGCGGGCCGGAACGCACCACGTCCGCGGCAGACTCAAGGAGGCGCTGCCGCACGTCCGAGGCGGCGACACTGCGCCACGAGCGGATGTAGACCGGGAGCACCAGGCGCGCCACCAGGTTCGCCGCCTTGATCTTCTCGTCAAGCCCGGCCAGCGCCGCTTCATGCTGGCGTCCGGGCGAGGCCATAATGGCGGCGAGTTCGTTGTTTAGTTGCCCCATTTCGTTGAAGACGGCATCCAGTTTCGCCTCGTTCCCGAACAGGCCCTTCCAGAACGCTTCTGCGCGGGCGCGGTCCTCAGGTTTCAATTCCCCATTCCCAACGACCCCCGCCATAATGTCTGGGAAGTGGTCAACGTCCCCTTTCCGGAACAGGCTCCGAAACGATTCTGCAAGCACTCGCTGGTCCGCGCTGACCACCTCATCCACCAGTGCGGACGGCCGGAGGCAGGGGAAGCGTGCAGGGATGGTGTCGAGCACTTCGGGGGGGCAGCCGGGCAGATTAGACGCCAGCACGTCCACAGCCATGCTGGTGATGGCGACCTCAACGAGTCTCCCGATGAGCAGGTTGCCGCCGCCGGCGTGCCGGGCGAGCGCCAGGATGTCAAAAGCGCGCTCCACGCCGGCTTTGTAGTCCTTGCGGCCGAATTCATATTGCGCAGAGATGACGGCGGCGCGGGCAAGGCGGCGCATCTTGGCCAGATGGGGCAGCGGCATTTCCATGCCCAGTTCGTAGGCCACGCCCCAGTCGCTGCGCCGGATGGCAGCGCCCTGGTGCAGGAACATCAGCGCCTGCCCGCAACTGCGGACGAACTCAGCCGTCTCTGGAAGTTCCGGCCTGGCGAAAAGCTTGGCCTGCTTATTGTCTGTGTCGTCGGGGAGCAGCGTGGCGGCTTGCCAATACTTCAGCGCCGCGTTCGGCGGCATGGGCTGTTCTTCGCCGGCATGCAGTGACGCGGCGAGCGCCACCAGCAAAACGCAGGCGCCTGTTTGCGGTCTCATTATGCGTGTCCCCCCGTTCCTGCGGCTGAAACTCAGTGGGATTGTCTTCTTCCGCATGGTCCTGGCAAGCCGATTCTCAGGATCTAAGTCCCTCTCCCCTGTGGGGAGAGGGACGACATGAGCGCAGCGAACGCGGGGTGAGGGGGCCAGGACATGCGTGGAGCGGCCCCCTCACCCGGCGCTAAAGCGCCACCCTCTCCCCACAGGGGAGAGGGTTGATCGCTTGCCGGTGTATACTTAACAAGCGGCGATTAAGACCGGTCTCTCCAACGAGGTGGCCCATGCTTTTCAGGATTGCTCTCCCGGGACTGCTCGCGGCTGCGCTGGCAGCAGGAGCTGAGGCCCCCGTGCCGAAGGAAGGCGCGCTGGTGCCCAAAGCTCAGGCCGCCGAAGTCCGCGGCAGAATCCTCGCTCTGAAGGACGAGAAGGTCTTCGCCGGGATTCGAGATGAGGCCGCCAAAGCCGTGGCCGAATGGCCCAAGGCCAAGGCTGAGATCGAGCCGCACGCCGGCGAACTGCTGGACGTGCTCTTTGAGGCCAATCTCCCCAAGGGCGTGGCGCCGGCCGCGGCTATCCCAGCGGCCAAACTGCTGGACCACTTCCTCAAGGGCTGCTCGGCCAAACTCGGCTTCATGTTCTTCCTGACGGGCGAGCAGAAATACGCGGACACGGCCTTCGAGATTCTGGACCTGGCCGGCCGCGTGCCGCGCTGGGGCTGGTTCAACTGGGAGGGGGCCAACATGCCGCAAATCCACTATGGCATGTATGCCCGCAGCGCGGCGTTCTGCGTGGACTTCTGCTGGAGCGGCTGGGACAAAGAGCGCCAAAAGCGGGCGGCGCAGGTACTGGCCGAGCGCGTCGTGGAACCGTATTGGAGGCTGGTCAGCCTGCCGCCGTTCATGGCGTTCCATCATTTGCGTTCCCGCAACCAGGGCAGCAACGCGCTCGGCGGCGCGCTGGTGGGCGCGATCGTTCTGGGCGACAGCGTGCCCGAGAACAAGTTGTGGTTCGGCAGCCTGCTGCAAACGCTCAGTTGGATCATCGCCCACGACATCGGCTGGGCGGGAACGAACCTGGAGTCGGGACTGCCGGGCTATTGGGACATTTCGATGAGCAACCTCTACACCGCCGCGGCGTGCCTGAACAACGCCAAGGGGATTGATTTGCGCTCGCATCCGGCCTTCGCCGAAGCGACGTGGTATCCGGTGATGAAGGAGGCGACGGTGCCCTTCGCGCCCGCGCCGTTTGAGAAACCTTATCCCAAGAACGCCGCGGGGCTGTGGGGCATCATCCAGCATAAACCTCTGGAACTCCCCTCGGAAGGCTACGGCGGGCCGTGGTGGTACGACTACGCGGCGCAGTTCCCGGACTCGCCGGCCGCATACTTCGTTACAAAGAAATTCGGCCAGACGAGCAATCCGCACCAGGAGGGACACTTCGAGCTGATGGACCTGCTCTGGGTGCGGACCATGCACAAACCGGAACAGCCGCCCCTGCCCACGGCGCTCTTCAAGGCCACCGACCGCGAGGCCATGTTCCGTTCGGGGTACGGCTCGCCGCATACATTCCTCAGCTTCAACGGCGATTTCTTCCTCTCGGCCCGCAACGAAGTCCTCTGCTGCACCAGCGGCCTGGCGTGGCACTTCCCCTGGCAACTGTACGCTGTCACTGAATCGGCGCTGGAGACCGAAGGGCAGCCGTTCTCGCCAAGCATGCTGGTCACCGATTCGTTTGACAGCCGCTTTGTGAGTATGATCGCGGCGAAGAGTTGGACCGGCAATGCCAAGTACTATGCCAAGCAGGAGCAAACCGACTCATACAAGTCCTACAAGGAACGCACGCGCGACATCCTGTACGTCCGCTCCCCGCGGCCCGGCCAGGTTTACGACTACTTCATCTTCGTGGACCGCGTAGCCCACGACGGCGCGAAGTGGCATTCGTTCAACTGGCACATTTGGAACCGCAAGGGCAACGAAGGGAAATACGAGATCATTGATAGCCACACGGTCCTGGCCCGGCGGCCCAACGCAGCGGTGCTCCTGTCCACGCTCTCGCACAACGCGATGACCTACGAGCAGCAGGGTATTCCTTCGCAGCCCACTCCACGCTACAGCTTCGATCATGACGTGCTCCTGCTCCGCGCCTTCCCCGGAGCAATGACGCCGGCCAAAGAGGAGGTGCGCAAGCTGCCCGTCGCGCAGTGGTCCGCGGGCGAAGCCGTGGAAGCTGACGGCAAGCCGGCGCGGCATTTCGTGGGCTTCAAAGCCCTGAAGCCCACGCTGAAGTGCCCGCTCACGCTCACGCCCGGCATGCGTTACCGGATGAGCGTGCAGTCCAAGAAGTTCAATGCGTGGGTGGACGAGAACGTGCTCTACGCTCTGGACCTGACGTTGCTGGACGCGCAGGGCAACGCCATCCGCAAGCTTCAGCCCGATGAGCGCGGCCCGGACCCCCAGCGGCTCAGCGACCCGGCGTCCGCCACTATGGGCGCGACCAGTTGGCAGGAGGCCGCCACGTACTTCGACGCGCCGCCAGGCGTGGCCGCGGCAACCGCGGAACTGCGTTTCGCGCAGCACACCAACAATGGGCGAGGCATCATGCCCGGGTCGGAACTCTGGATCAGCGACGTGGAGATCGCTGCCGCCGGCACGCCTGAACGGCGCGAAAAAGAGTTCCTCGTTACTCTCGCCATGCCATTGGAGAACGACAGCCCCCGGCCGGAGATTTCGTCTGTGCTCAAAGACGGCCGCGTTGAAGCTAAGGTCACCCTTCCGTACGGTACGAAGGATTTCATCACCGTCTTCGAGGGCGGGCGCGTAGATATCTGGCGAGCGGTGAATGGTCCCCCGCGAGTGGAGATCCACACAGAGCGAATGGGTTTCGGCTGGCAAACAACCAAACTGTCGTTCGGCGACCTTACGGCGGCAACACCGTTCCACGCAGCCATGTGGAGTCAGGGCTTGAAACTGGGCGGTGCGCTGGCATTGGCACACGCCACTGAGGTCTCGTTATTCGCAAAGAAACAGGCGCTCGAAGCGGGCGTGTATCTTCTCAATGGCGAGTTCAAACGCGGCCCCGCTGCGGACGTGTATCTTCTCGATGGCGAGTTCAAGCGCGACCCCGCCGCGGTCTCGCTCAAAACAAACTCGGAGGCCAGCCAGAAGGCCTTGAAAGCCGGCCTGGCCTCCGTGGCTGAGGAAGTCCTCGCCGCACGCGACAAGTACACGAAGCAGGGCTGGAAGAACATTGCCCTAGAAGCCACGGCCACGGCCAGCGGCGTGCGCGACCCGCGCTTCGGGCCGGAGCACGTCAACGACAACCAGACCTCGGAAATGCCCACTGACGGCGTGCTCGACTACACGCTCGGCGACATCCAGACCACGGGCAACGGCGGCTACGGCAAGGGGAAGACCCCCTACACTGAGAACATGACCACTTGGCCGTTCTTCATCCGGCCGACGTACTGGCTGCTGCCCTATCGCCAGCCTGGGTCGGTGACGCTCAAGCTGAAGGAGCCGTCCAAGCTGCGGCTGGTGCGGCTGCTTAACACCACGAACGCGGGCCTGAACGACTACGCGACCGTGGATTTCCTCGTCGAGCTGCTCAACGCGGACGGCGCGGTGGCGTGGAGCAAGGCAGGGAGTTTTGGCCAGGTCCAGGACGGAGCTTTCGCGAGCGCGTTCGTGCGGCCGAACTTCTTCAAGGCCTACAGCGAGACGTTCCAAGGGATGCTGGAACCCGGCGCGAAGGTGCCCTTCGGGACCGGCTGGCAGGAGATTGAAGTGGCGCACCCGGACCCGGTCCAGGCAGTGCGCGTCACGGTGCAGAGCTTCTGGGGGCTGGGAGGAGGACTTAACGAGGTGCAAGTTTACCCGTAGGACAGGCTTTCCAGCCTGTCCGGACAGCCTGGAAAGGCTGTCCTACGGCACCGCGGAAAAAACTTGCTTTGGCGGCTGGGCGGGATTAACCTGTTTGGGCTGGTTTTGGCACAATACATCTGTGCGGGCGGTGGCATTTTTCTGATGACATGCAGCCGCCCAAGCGGTTCTGTATATTGAACATGTTATAGGAAAAGGTTCGGAGGCTGTGCTGTGGGTAAGACGACTGGGGTGCGGAGGCGGCTTCGATGAGCGCGGGGAATCGTCCGGCGAAGTTGGCGCTCGCCTGTGGGCTGGCCTTATGTGCGTGGGCCTGCCACGCGGCAAGCCTGACCGTTAGCACGTTTGCCGGGCCGCCTTACATGCCTGGCGCCATTGACGCCACACCAGGAAATGAGAGCGATGCGCGGTTCCGCAGCCCTAACGGCGTGGCCGTGGACAGCTCAGGCAACGTGTACGTGGCGGATACCGCCAACTACACAATCCGCATGATCTCCTCATTGGGCGTAACCACTCTGGCGGGATTGGCCGGCTCCCCCGGCAGAGCGGATGGCACGGGCAGCACCGCAAGGTTCGGCTCTCCTGTGGTTGGGGGGCCATGCGGCGTGGCCGTGGACGGTTCAGGCAACGTCTACGTGGCGGACACAGGCAACCACACGATCCGCAAGATTACTCCTGCGGGCGTCGTCAGCACGCTGGCGGGGCTGGCAGGACAGCTAGGCCATGCTGACGGCCCAGCGCTCCAGGCGCGGTTCGACCAGCCCCAGGGCGTGGCTGTGGATACCTCAGGCAATGTCTACGTCGCCGATACTTACAACTACACGATCCGGAAGATCAGCCCCGCGGGTAACGTCACCACACTGGCCGGCCAGTGGGGCCAGTCGGGCCATGTCGGCGGAGTTGGCATCGCAGCGAAGTTCAGCCTGCCGCGGGGCGTGGTCGTTGACGCCTCCGGCAACGTCTACGTCTCAGACGTTGCCAGTGGCGGAGTCCAGGGCAGCACTATCCGCATGATCACACCTGCCGGGTTGGTGAGCACGCTTGCAGGGGCTTATGGTCAAACTGATGGCTTCGCCGACGGGCAAGGGAGCGCGGCGCGGTTCAGCTATCCAGGAGGCCTGGCCGTGGACGGCTCAGGCAACGTCTACGTGGCAGACACGGGCAACGGCGCCATCCGCCGGGTCACACCCCTTGGAGTTGTTGATACGTTGGGGGGCCCCGTTTTGGGCCCTTATAATAATCTCGACGACCCCGCCCTGTCCGTGAAATTCATCGGGCCTCAAAGTGTGGCAGTGGACAGCGCGGGGAACGTCTATGTGGCGGACACGGGCAACCACACGATCAAGCAGATCACCCCCCTATACGATGTCAGCACAATTGCAGGACCGCTCAACTATCCAGGCTATAACGACACAATCTACAGGGCGCCATTCTATAATCCTGATGCGCGGTTCCGGTCACCTGCGGGCGTGGCCGTGAGCAGCAACGGCAACGTGTACGTGGCGGACACTGGAAACAGCGCCATCCGCGCGATCACCCCCCTGGGCGATGTAAGCACTCTGGCCTCGGGATTCAACTCTCCCCATGGTCTTGCCGTGGACCGCTCAGGCACCGTCTACGTTGCGGAAACTACCGGTGGCACCATCTCCTATGTCACACCCGCCGGCGTCGTCATCAAACAGGTATCGGGGTTCAACTCTCCTCAAGGCGTTGCCGTGGACGGCTCAGGCACCGTCTACGTGGCGGATACTACAAATTGCGTCATCAAAAAAATCACCCCGGCCGGGGCCGTCAGCACACTGGCGGGACAACTCGCCTTCTCGGGCTCGGATGACGGACCAGGGAACGAGGCGCAGTTTCGCAACCCCTGCGGCGTGGCCGTGGACGGCTCAGGCACAGTCTACGTGGCAGATACCGGCAACCACACGATCCGCAAAATCACGTCGGGATACGTCACGACTGTGGCCGGCACACCAGGCGCTCCTGGTAACACCGATGGCTTCGGCCCTGCGGCGCGGTTCTGCAGTCCCACCGGCGTGGCCGTGACCACCAACGGCAACCTCCTGGTGGCAGACGCAGACCTGTCCAGCCACCTCATCCGCCTGGTAACCCCCGCAGGCGATGTCACAACCTTGGCGGGCCAGGCCGGTATTGCCGGCAGCGTGGACGGCACAGGCAGCGTGGCGCTGTTCAACTATCCTCACGGCGTTGCTGTGGACCCCTGGGGCGTTGTCTACATCGCGGACACCAGCAACAACATCGTCCGCCGCGGCACGGTGACCATCGAGGATCACGCCACTATTAGCGCGCCCACAGGCCAAGTGGGGGTGGATACCCTCCAACTGGACACGGACCCCCAGACCGCTGTGAGTTGGCAATGGAGCATCATCAGGATTCCAAGCGGCTCAAGCGCCAGCTTGTCGCCGGACCCCACGGTCCGCAATCCTCAGTTCACGCCGGACATACCTGACCTATACATTTTCCAGTTGCTGGCCACCGACGCCTTGGGCAACAGTTCCATCAGCACAGTCCAGCTTGTCGGCACCGATCCGCCAACCATAACCAGCCCCCCCGCCATCACGGGCATCCAGGGCCAGCCCTTCACGTACCAGATCACGGCCACCAACAACCCCGGCTCCTACGATGCCGCCAATCTGCCTCCCGGGCTTTCGGTCAACGCCAGCACGGGCACGATTACGGGCATCCCCACGGTGATTGGCGTGCCCAGTCCAGCAGTGAACGGAAAAGTGACCGCGTCCACCAGCACCACGCAGTTTACGATCAATGTGCTTGTAGCCGTGAACCAGTTCGTGTACATGAATACGGGCGCGCTTGCCGGAGAGGTGCAGCAGATCAGTGCGTTCAACAGCGCGACCGGCCAGGTGACTTTGGTCACGGGGTTCACAGACAAGCCCGCTGTGGGTGACACTTTCACGATCTGGAACACCACTATCAGCGCCACGAACGACAGTGGCACAGACACCAAGCCGCTCTCGATCACCATTGTCATACCGCCGCCCGTAATCACCAGCGGAACAATTGCCACGGGCATAGCCAACCGCCCCTTCAGCTACCAGATCACGGCCACCAACATCAGTGTGCCAGTGACGGGAACCGTGACCACGCCCACCAACCCCACGCAGTTTACGGCAACAGGCCTGATCAATGCGCCTGTAGCCGTGAACCAGTTCGTATACATGAATACGGGCGCGCTTGCCGGACAGGCGCAACAGATCAGTGCGTTCAACAGCGCGACCGGCCAGGTGAATGTGGCTCCGGGGTTCACAGGCGCACCCGCTGTGAATGACACTTTCACCATCGGCAGCTACGCGGCCACCAATCTGCCTGCCGGCCTTGTGGTCAACACGAGCACCGGAACGATCACGGGCACTCCCACGGCAGCAGCCGTTACGACTGTGGGTATCAGCGCCACCAACACCACCGGCACAGGCACGGCGACGTTGACCATAACCATAGTGAAGACCTCCCCCGGTGGAATCGCCTGGGGCGACGATACAGACTACCAGACTGACGATCCTGGCGACTTGGGGCCGCTATTGGCTGTCGCCGCCGGCGGCCAGCACACGGTGGCGCTCAAGGGCGACGGGACGGTCGCGGCCTGGGGGAGTGATGACCAGGGACAGTGCGAAGTGCCAACGAACCCGGACGGCGTTACCGTTACTGCCGTTGCGGCCGGCTACTGGCACACGGCCGCTTTGCTGAGCGATGGCACGGTCGAGGCCTGGGGACATAATACATATACCCAGTGTGATGTGCCGCCGGCCCTGTCTGGTGTGGCGGCCATCGCCGCAGGCGGCTGGCACACGGTCGCACTCACGAGCAACGGCAATGTCGTAGCCTGGGGGGACAATTCCCACGGTCAGTGCACTGTGCCGCCCGGCCTTACAGTTACCGCCATTAGCGCGGGCTACTTGCATACGGCGGCGCTGCTGAGCGACGGGACGGTTAAGGTCTGGGGGGACAATTCCTACGGGCAGTGTAATGTGCCGGCGAACCCGCCCGGCCTTACCGTTACCGCCATTAGCGCGGGTTACTGGCATACCGTGGCTCTCAAGAGCGATCTGACTGTCGTGGCCTGGGGGAACGATAGTTACGGCCAGTGCAGCCAGGCGCCTGCGGGGCTGAACGGGGTGAGTGCCATAGCCGCGGGCGGCGGGCATACGGTGGCGCTCAAAGGCGACGGAACGGTCTGGGCTTGGGGGAAAAATGACAAGGGGCAGTGTACTGTGAATGCCCAGGGGCAATGTACTGTGCCGCCGCCCTTGGACCCTGTAACAACCATTGCCGCAGGCGATGCCCACACCGTGGCGTTGCTGAACCCCAAGCCGGCTGCCACCGTGACTTTGGATCCCACCACTATAATTCAAACCTACGACGGCACCCCGAAGATCGTGAGCTACACGGCCAATCCGGCCTATCTATACACGGCCACTCCCACCTATCAGCCCACGACCAATCTGAGCTATGTGAATGTTACCTACAGCGGCGGACCTGCCCCCTCGGCGCCGGGGCAATACGCTGTGGCCGCAACCGTCTCCTCGTGGACCTATACCGGCCAGACCACAGGGACATTGACGATACTGAAGTCTCAGACAATCACCTTTAATCCTCTGCCTATCAAGGCCACTGGCGACCCGGACTTTGATCCCGGTGCGACGTCCAATATCGGCTACCTGACAGTAACCTACGGCAGTGACAATTGGGCCGTGGCGGCCATCATCGGCGGGAAGGTTCACATCGGCATTCCAGGCACGGCGACAATCACCGCCTATCAAGCTGGGGATGCAACTGTGGGCCCTGCGGACCCTGTGTCCCAGACGTTGTTTGTCGAGGAGGCGCAGACCATTTCCTTTGGGCCTTTGCAGGACCAGACTTTTGGCGCTCTGCCAGTCGTCGTGAGTGCCAGCGCCAGCTCCAATCTGCCTGTGGTCCTGGCGATAACCTTCGGCCCGGCGACGAGCAACGGGAACCTCGTAGCGAAAATCGCGGGCGTGACGACGACATCCATGGCGCTCACTCTTACCGGAGTGGGAACGGTGAAAGTGGTGGCTTCCCAGCCTGGCGACGGCGCAAACTGGGCCCCGGCAACCACGGTGACGCAGTCTTTCGTTGTGAACCCTGGGGACCAGACAATCACCTTCCCTTCTATCCCCGCGAAGAGCACAACCGACCCGGACTTTGACCCCGTCGCGACGGCCTCTTCCGGCCTGCCCGTATCCTATGGCAGTTCGGACCACACGATTGCCACAATCGTGAGTGGTTTGGTCCACATCGTGGGGACGGTGGGCACATGCACGATAACGGCGTCCCAGCCAGGCAATGCGAACTATAACCCGGCGGCCGACGTGCCGCAGACGCTCACCGTGAAGCAAGGCCAGACCATCACCTTTGTCCCTTCGCCTATTCTTCCCCAGACCTTCAGCGTCCCGCCCCCGCTGGTTCCCATAAGTGCCAGCTCCACTTCCAACCTGCCGGTTGCGTTCAGCCTAGTGTCCGGACCCGCGACTCTTGGCCTCGATAACGTGCAGAACATCGCCGGCATCGTGACGACCACGAATACCATCACCATCACCGGCGCTGGTTCGGTGACTGTGAAGGCTTCCCAAGCGGGCAACGCCGGCTTCGGCCCGGCTCAGGATGTTCCCCAGACGTTCACCGTCAATAAGGGAAACCAGACCATTACTATTAACCCTGCGCCTCTGCCCAACCCGATCTACGGCGACGCGCCCTTCAGTGTCAGCGCCACGGCGAATTCGAACTTGGCGGTGTCATTCAGCGTTTCCTCCGGCTCGGCGCATACCAGCGGCGACGTGGTGACATCCCCCGGCGGAATCACGACAACCACCACGTGGATCATCTGCACGGGGGCCGGACCGGTGACGCTGACTGCTTCCCAAGCTGGCGACACTAATTGGAACCCGGTTACTACGAACCCCTCGTTCACCGTGAATAAGGCAAACCAGACCATTACTTTCGGTCCTCTGCCGACGAAGACCTTCACCGACCCGGACTTTAACCCCGGTGCAACGGCCTCTTCCGGCCTGCTGGTAAAATACACGAGTTCAGACCTTACCGTTGCCACCATCACCCCCGGTGGCCTGATTCATATCACTGCCTTGCCCCCGAACCAGCAATGGACAATAATTACGGCATCGCAAGCGGGTGATGCAAACTGGAACGCTGCAACCAACAACAACGTGCAGCAGCCGTTGACGGTAAAGCCCAAGCTCAGCCAGGCCATTACTTTCGGTCCCCTGCCTGATAAGACTTACGGCGACCCGCCCTTCAGTGTCAGCGCCACGGCGAGTTCAAACTTGCCGGTGTCCTTCAGCATTTCCGGCCCCGCGACGCTCAACGGGAACACCGTGACGCTCACGGGCGCAGGCACAGTAACGGTCACGGCTTCCCAACCCGGCGACGCCACCTATGGCTCGGCCCAGGATGTTCCTCAGACATTCACCGTGAATAAGGCAAGCCAGACCATTACTTTCGGTGCCCTGTCTGACAAGACCTACGGCGACCCGCCGTTCAGTGTCAGCGCCACAGCCACTTCGAACTTGCCGGTGTCCTTCAGCATTTCCGGCCCCGCTACGCTCAACGGGAACACCGTGACGATCACGGGTGCGGGCACAGTAACGGTCACGGCTTCGCAAGCGGGCAACAACAACTTTGCCCTTGCTCCCAATGTCCCCCAGACATTCACCGTGAACAAGGCAAGCCAGACCATTACTTTCGGTCCCCTGCCTGGCAAGACCTACGGCGACCCGCCGTTCAGTCTCAGTGCCACGGCCACTTCGAACTTGCCGGTGTCATTCAGCGTTTCCGGCCCCGCTACGCTCAGCGGGAACACCGTGACAATCACGGGCGCGGGCCCAGTAGCGGTCACGGCTTCCCAAGCGGGCGACAACAACTTCGAAGTG